>CAXFOQ010000001.1:0-84502 GCA_964004705.1 uncultured Flavobacteriales bacterium
TATAGGCCCGACTACGACGAAACATAAAAAGAAAGGCTCATTCGGCCTCTCATTGAAACCCATATGCGATTTGCGGGCTACTTATCTGCGCAAAATGGCGCATGCGCGGATGGAGCATGCAGAGGGGCATGTGGTGCCCATCAAAAGCACTGCCATGAGCACCGCATCAACAGGTCTGGGTGCAACAAGAGCATGAAGACAAAATAAAACGAACAATCCTCAAGAGCCGAAGCGCCCCTTGCCCTTGGCTGCCTTCGCAGCCTCGCGCTTCTTGATGACCTTTTCGTAAGCGATGTACTCACGACTACACTTGCGCTCCATTTCCTGCGTTTCTGCGAGCGCAGTTTCGCTCTCCTGCAGTTGGTTGGAGAGATCTGTGCATTGCTCTTCCAGTTCGTCGAGCTTTGCCGAGTCTTCTGCAGCTGTGTGCTGTAGGGCCTCTATGGATGACGTCAGTTTCTCGTCCACGCTCTGCAGCTCTGATATAGTCTTTTCTTTATCTATCCAAAGTAATAGTTCATTATCGTAATTTTCAGCTATCATATTGAGGTGAAAGAAATGTTAGTTAGTTTCGACAAATTTACAGTTTTGATAATCACATGCAATAAAATTTTACAAAAATGAAAAGTGTACAAAATACGATTGTATTGCGTAAATTTGAGGCATGAATATCCAATTTCATAAATATCAAGGTGCTGGAAATGATTTTATTATCATCGATAATAGAACCTTATTTTTTAACGATTCTAATCAAAAACTTATACAAAGCTTGTGCGATAGAAAGTTTGGTATTGGCTCTGATGGACTTATATTATTACAGGATGTCATAAATTATGATTTTGAGATGGTGTATTACAATGCCGACGGACATTTGGGCTCAATGTGTGGCAATGGGGGTAGATGTGTCGTTGACTTTGCTAAACAACTGAATATTTTCGAAAAAGAATGTCATTTTTTAGCTTATGATGGTCCGCATTTAGCCACATGGACTTGCTCTGATATTTCATTAAGAATGCAAAATGTAGAAGTAATAGAAAATGGTATTGATTACTTTTTTCTGGATACCGGTTCTCCTCATTATGTAAAATTCGTTAAAGATATAGAATCTATAAATGTATTTGAAGAAGGTCAGAAAATACGTTGCAATGAACGATTTAAAAATGATGGTACTAATGTAAATTTTGTTCAGATAAAAGATCAGAAACTTTATATTAGAACTTATGAAAGAGGAGTTGAAGATGAAACCTTGGCTTGTGGTACGGGTGTCGTTGCTTCTGTACTATCAGCATATGAAGCCAAGTTGATTTATAATAACTCGGTTGAAGTAATAGCTTTAGGCGGTGATTTTAAAGTAAATTTTGAGAAAAAAGACCATTATCATACAATAGACTTAGTAGGCCCTTACAATTGTGTATTCAAAGGTGAAATAAAATGTTAGTAGGCGAAAATATAAGTTTAAGGGCTCTAGAGCCAGAGGATTTAGATTTGTTTTACAAATGGGAAAACGACTCTAGTATATGGAAGATAAGCCAAACTTATAAGCCCTTTTCAAGGCATCTTTTAAAACGTTATTTAGAAAATGCTCATCAAGATATTTTTACGGCTAAGCAGTTGCGTTTAATGATTGAAAGGAAAGGAGTTGCAATAGGAACGATTGATTTATTTGATTATGAGCCTATACATGCCCGAGCTGGTTTAGGAATTTGGATAGTCCAAGAGTCCAATAGAAGACAAGGCTACGCCCAAGAAGCTCTAAGGCTTATCATAGAATACGCCTTTTTTAAATTACAACTCAATCAGTTATATTGTAATATTTCTGCTAATAATCAAGCTAGTATTAATTTGTTCAGTGCTTTAGACTTTGTGCTTATTGGTGTTAAGAAAAAATGGAATAAGTTACCAAACGGTTGGGAAGATGAATTGATATTTCAGTTGTTGTGCGAATAATTTACATATTCATATTTATTACTTTAGTAGGATGTACTTCCAGGATAGAGCCTTACACCACTTATCTCAATCACCACGATACAGTTGCTTATGTGGGCAAGGAGAGTTGTATGGCTTGTCATTACGATATTTATCAAACGTATGTACAAACAGGAATGGGACAGTCTATGTCCTTAGCTACGCCAGAAAATAGTGAAGCTATTTTTACTGAGAATTCCATACTTACAGATACATTTAATCACTTTCGTTACCATCCTTTTTGGAAAGATAGTGTACTGAAATTAAAGGAGTTACACGATTATGGTGAACGTATAGAAGATGTAGATTTTATTGTTGGTTCAGGACACCATACCAATTCACATTTGTGGGAAGATGGGGGTTATGTTTACCAGATGCCCTTTACTTATTATACCCAAGACGGTCATTTGGATTTCCCTCCGGGTTTTGAAGATGGATACAATAGCCGTTTCTCTAGGAAAATAGGATTAGAATGTATGAGTTGTCATAATGCTACTCCAGATTTTGTTTTGGGTTCAGAGAATAAATACCATAGTGTTCCTCAAGGGATAGATTGTGAGCGTTGTCACGGGCCTGGAGAACTACATGTTCAGCGTATGGTCAATGGCGAATTGGTAGATACTTCAACTCACATTGACTATTCTATTGTAAATCCTAAAAAACTGTCTTTAGAAGCACAATTTCAAATTTGTATGCGTTGTCATTTACAGGGTAATACTGTACTTTCAGAAGGTAAAAGCTTTTTAGACTTTAAACCGGGTATGGACTTATCTGAAGTAATGACTGTATTTGTCCCAAGGTATGAAGACGATAACACCTTTATAATGGCATCGCACGTAGATAGACTAAAACAAAGCGCTTGTTTTACTAACTCTGAAATGAATTGCATTACTTGCCACAATCCACATCATTCCGTACAAAAGGAAAGTCCTAACTTTTTTAATGATAAGTGTATTTCTTGTCACGACAATTGCAAAGATGAATTTAGAGAAAATGATAATTGTATATCTTGTCATATGCCTTCATCAAGTACAATTGATATCCCTCACGTTAGCATACACGATCACAAAATTGGCATTCACAATAATAAGGATACAATAGTGACAAAAGGTAAATTTATTGGTTTAGAGTCTGTAAATAATGCCAATCCTTCTAAATTAATACGAGCTAAAGCCTATTTGTATCAGTATGAAAAATTTGATGCACAACCTTATTTATTAGACTCTGCTTTAAACCTTTTGAATAGTATATCATTAGAAAAATCTTATAAAGAACGAATACATCTGTTTTTCTTGAAGCAAAACGATATAGCTATACTTAACATTTGCAATTCTTTTGAAGATTTGGGTCTAGATAAAATGTCATACGATAATAACGACGCTTGGACTGCTTATCGCATTGCTCAGGCTCATCAAAATCAAGAGTTAGGAATTAGTAAAACCCTTTTCTATTATCAAAAAGCAGTAGAATTAGCACCCTATGTTTTAGATTTTCGTTTGAAGTTAGCCGATATGTATTCGATCACCAATTCATTTGAATTAGCTGAGAAAGAATACCAAATACTTTTGTCTCAGTTTTCTAAACATGAAAGCGCTTGGTGTAATTTAGGATATGTTTTGTTAAAACAAGGTCAAAAACAAGCGGCTATGGAGTGCTATGACAAAGCCCTTCATTTGAATTCTCGTCACATACAATCGTTACTAAACAAGGCAAGTTTACTAATTTTAGATGGTGATTTTAACAAAGGAAAGTTATATTTGAAACGAATTTTAGATATAGAGCCTAACAACAGCAAAGCGTTATATCTATTGAGTACGCTTTAATGAGAAAAAAGAAAAGTTTTTTTAAGAAATTTATTTTAAGCTTGGTAGCTGTTCTATTTTTGAGTGGTGCTATTACGGCTTCATTATTTTATAGTAGAATTTATCAGTCTAACGTTTCTTTGGATTACCAAAAACAAGTATATATTTATATACCTACTGATGCAAGTTTTGAAGATGTTCTTCAACAGCTTACTGAAAAGGGAATTATTATTAGTTCATCATCGTTTCGATGGATTTCAGAAAAAAAACATTACATAAAAAATATCAAATCTGGGCGATACCTAATACAAGATGGTATGAACAATAACGAGTTGGTCAATTTATTACGCTCTGGTCGTCAAACACCAGTTAATGTGGTTTTTAATAATATTCGTACTAAAGAAGAATTTGCTGGTAAAATATCCCATCAGTTGGAATTAGATTCAGCACAAATTATTGAGGCTATGCTAGACACAGCTTTTTTAAACCCCTTAAATCTCAATGCATTCACTGTTAGTAGTTTATTTATTCCAAACACCTATGAGTTTTATTGGAATACCACAGTTACAAGTTTTTTATCTCGCATGGTAGCAGAGCATCATCATTTTTGGAACGAAAGTCGACAATCAAAAGCTAAACGTTTGAATTTAACTAAAGAAGAAGTAGTCACCTTAGCTTCAATAGTAGAAAAAGAAACTTTACAAAAAAGCGAACAGCCAGTTGTTGCAGGTTTATACCTTAATCGTTTAAAAAAAAGTATGAAGTTACAATCTGATCCAACAGTTATTTTTGCAATAGGTGACTTCTCTATTAGACGGGTTTTAAAGAAAGATTTAAAATACGACTCTCCATATAATACATATAAATACAAAGGTTTGCCAATTGGTCCTATTTCGATACCATCAATTAGGGCTATAGATGCTGTTTTGAATTATCAAAAGCACGAGTATTTATATATGTGTGCGAAGGAAGACTTTTCAGGATATCATAACTTTGCTAAATCTGTTAGACAACATTATGCTAATGCAGCTAAATATAGAAAAGCCTTGAATGATAAAAATATTAAAAGATAATCATTAATGAAAATAAAATTTGGAACGGATGGCTGGAGAGCCATTATAGCACAAGAATACACAGTAGATAATGTAGCTCGTGTAACAGTAGGAGCAGCCAAATGGTTGAACTATAATTTTAAAAATCCCTCTGTAGTAATAGGTCATGATTGTCGTTTTGCTGGATCGCTGTTTGCTGAAACAGCCGCCAAGGTGTTTAACCACTTTGGTGTTAAAGTGATTTTAGCTGAAAGTTTTGTTACAACTCCAATGCTTTCCTTAGCAGTTTTAGAACTAAAAGCTGATTTGGGTGTCGTTATTACTGCTAGTCACAATCCACCAGAATACAATGGTTATAAGTTAAAAGGTAACTTTGGAGGACCTTTGTTGCCTCATGATATACAAGCTGTTGAAAAAATTATACCTGATGCTCATGGTTTAGATTTGAAGTTTTTAACTATGGAAGGAGTTAAAACAGCCGATTTAGTAAAGTTGTATTTAGATAAGGTTAGATCAAGTTTTGATATTGATGCAATAAATAATTCTGATTTCAATTGGGCTTATGATGCCATGTTCGGGGCTGGTAGGCAAACTGTACCTGCATTATTACCAGAAACTAAGCTCTTACATTGTTCTGATAATCCCGGTTTTTTGGGAACAGCACCTGAACCTATTCATAGAAATCTAATTGAATTTTCTGACCTCATACGCGAAAGCGGTCAAATTGATTGTGGTTTAGCTACTGATGGCGATGCCGATAGGATAGGTTTATATAATTCTAAAGGTCAATTTATTGACTCTCACCATATCATCTTATTGTTAATACACTACTTAGTTAAATATAAGGGTATGAGCGGTAAGGTTGTTACTGCCTTTTCGTGTTCGGTAAAAGTGGCTAAGATGTGTGCTCACTATGGATTGGAACATGAAGTTGTTAAGGTTGGCTTTAAGCACATAGCAGCAGTAATGCTTAAAGAAGATGTATTGCTAGGTGGAGAAGAATCTGGTGGAGTAGCTATTAAAGGGCATATTCCAGAAAGAGATGGTATTTGGATGGGTTTAGTTATATGGGAATATATGGCAAAAACTGGCAAGAAATTAGATGAACTTATTCAAGAAGTATACGATATAGTAGGAGAGTTTGCTTTTGAGCGTATTGATTTGCACTTAGAAGAAGCGAAGAAAGTCGAGATTGTAGAAAACTGTCAGAATAGTGTTTATAACTCATTTGGCGATATGTCAGTTATCAAAACTGAAACTATTGATGGCTTTAAGTTTTACTTCGATGAAGACAGCTGGATAATGATAAGGCCGTCAGGTACAGAACCTGTACTTCGTACTTATGCTGAAGCAAAAAATCAAGACATTTGTTTCGAAATACTCAACAAGGTACACAAAGCTCTATTAGATTAGCATATATTTTTATAAATATTTAAGCCCGAGCATTGACTCGGGCTTTGTGGTTATTTAAAACTAATCTTTAGTGCTTTGAAAGGTAGTCTGCTACACCTGCAAAATTCTCTTTCATAGCTTCTTTTCCTTTTTCCCAATTAGCAGGACAAACTTCACCTTCTTCTTCATGATGTTGAAGTGCATCAACCATTCTTAAAGCTTCATCAACATTTCTACCTAAAGGTAAATTATTTACAATTTGGTGTTGTACAATACCATCTTTATCAATCAGAAATAATCCTCTAAAAGCAATCATTGGACCGTCCGCTTCTAATTCATCATTTTCATTAACGAAATAATCACCAAACAATATACCATAATTTTCAGTAATTGTTTTAGTTTGGTCAGCAACTAATGGATAAGTTATCCCTTTAATACCGCCTTTATCTTTGGGTACTTGTAACCATCCCCAATGTGATTCAGGAGTATCTGTTGAACAAGCTACAACTTCTACACCTTTATCTTTAAATTCAGAAAGCTTTGCTTGAAAAGCGTGAAGTTCTGATGGACAAACAAAAGTAAAATCCTTTGGATAGAAGAAAAATACTACATGTTTTTTGCCAATGAATTGTTCTAATGAGAAACCTTCAACGATATCTCCACCATTAACAACAGCTTTAGCGCTGAAACTCGGTGCCTTTTTACCTACTAATACCATATTATAAAATTTAGTTAAATTCTTTTCTTATTCGAAGTACAAATCTAAGCATAAAGTACTGTAAATTAAAACTTATTTTCTCTAATTATTTGAGTTGAAAACATAATTATTTACAAATAAATTAGTTTATTTTTTTCAATCTTATATTTTTAGTTATGATAAATTTATAGAGTTTTATAAAATATCGATATTTGTAATAAAATCTTAATATGTCAGATCAGCAAATTATATTTTCAATGAATAGGGTTAGTAAGACTTTTCCCTCTAATAATAATCAAGTTTTAAAAGATATTAACTTGTCGTTTTTTTATGGCGCTAAAATTGGTATTATTGGTCTTAATGGTTCTGGTAAATCGACTTTACTAAAGATTATAGCAGGTTTAGATAATTCTTTTCAAGGTGATGTTCATTTTTCTAAAGAACATAATATAGGTTTTCTAGCACAAGATCCAAAAATGGACGAGTCTAAAACAGTAATGGATATTGTTAAAGAAGGTATGCAGGAAGCTGTAGACCTTATTTCTGAATACAATGATATTAATAATCAATTTGCTTTACCTGAAGTATATGAAGATGCTGATAAAATGGAAAAGTTGATGGCTAAACAAGGCGAATTACAAGATCAAATTGATGCTGCTGGAGCCTGGGACTTAGAAACTAAGTTGAATATAGCTATGGATGCTCTAAGATGTCCAGAAGGTGAAAAATCGATTTCTGTATTATCAGGTGGTGAAAAAAGACGAGTAGCATTGTGTCGTTTACTACTAAAAGAACCTGATATTTTATTACTAGATGAGCCAACAAATCATCTAGATGCTGAATCGGTAAATTGGTTAGAGCAACATCTACAACTTTACAAAGGAACCGTAATTGCTATTACTCACGACAGGTATTTCCTTGATAACGTAGCGGGTTGGATATTAGAATTGGATAGAGGAGAGGGTATTCCTTGGAAAGGCAATTATTCATCTTGGTTAGATCAAAAATCTAAACGATTAGCTCAAGAGGAAAAGCAGGCCAGTAAACGAAGAAAAACATTAGAGCGTGAGTTGGAATGGGTTCGAATGAGCCCCAAAGGAAGACAATCCAAATCCAAAGCTCGTTTGAGTAATTACGATAAACTCATTAGTGAAGAAAATAGGCAGAAAGAGGAAAAAATAGAATTATACATTCCGCCAGGGCCTCGTTTGGGCACAAATGTTATTGAGGCAAAAGAAGTTTCCAAAGCCTTTGGAGATAAGTTATTGTATGAGGATTTGAATTTTAAGTTACCCCCAGCAGGTATTGTTGGTATTGTAGGCCCTAATGGAGCTGGAAAAACAACACTTTTTAGAATGATCATGGGACAAGAAGTAGCTGATAGCGGCTCATTCAGTATTGGAGAAACTGTAAAAGTGTCTTATGTTGACCAACAACACGCTGATATAGATCCAGAAAAAACTATTTGGGAGCAAGTAACAGGTGGAAATGAATTGTTAGAAGTTTCTGGTAAAAAAGTAAATTCTCGCTCCTATGTAGCTAAATTTAATTTTCAAGGTTCTGACCAAAATAAAAAAATAGCTTTTTTATCTGGTGGTGAAAGAAACAGACTTCATTTAGCTATGACACTTAGAGATGAAGGCAATGTGTTGCTTTTAGATGAACCTACTAACGACTTAGATATAAATACTTTACGTGCATTAGAAGAGGGTCTAGAAAATTTTGGTGGTTGTGCAGTTATCATCTCTCATGATCGTTGGTTCTTGGATAGAGTGTGTACTCATATTTTAGCATTTGAAGGCAACTCACAAGTGTATTTCTTTGAAGGCGGTTATAGCGATTATGAAGAAAATCGTAAAAAACGTTTGGGTGATGTTGGCCCAACTCGTATTCGTTACAAGAAGTTACTACGTTAGTTATTGTTTGCAAATAATTTCTTAATGTTGGATAAACTAAATAACTTAGAGTCCATATTGGCTTTATGACTTAGTATTATACCTACAGGTAATAGTAAAAGATTCGCTATCCACATACCTGTAAAAACAGATATTTCTGATTCTTTCACCATCTTTTCAGCAGTCACAGATACGATGTGATACATAATAAAAAACCCTACTGAAACAATCACGGGCATTCCAAATCCACCTTTTTTAATAATAGCACCAAGAGGAGCGCCTATCAAAAAGAATATAATACATGCCACTGCAAGTGACCACTTTCTATGCCATTCGACTTTATGTTTAATAGCAATTTTTTGATAATAAGTTTGATCAGATATGATATTGTTTAACATTGATTTTATATACTTTACAGAAGAAATAGCATTGGTATAAATAATAGATTTATTGTGTGTTATATTGTTATCTTTTCTTTTGAAGTTGTTTTCTAATTTTTGAAAATCAAATTTTATTTTATTTGAAATATTAGATTTGTGTAGATATAATTTGGTATTACTCTTTGAATATATAGAATCTATTGCAATACTAAGTTGGGCATTATTCATCATAGCATAATGATTGCGATACAATTCCTCGCTGGTTCGTTTCATACCAAAATCAGATAAATCAAACCTTAAAATATCTTTTTTAAATTGACTTCGCTGTAAGGGGCGTTTTTCGCCTTTTTTATTAATGTTCATCTCAAAATAACTGTAGCCATTTTCTAAAGAAATAATGAAATAGTTTTCATTTTCTGAAAGGTACATTTGACCCTTTTCAGCAATGATTACCTTATCGTTACCTTCTTCTGAGGTGTGGTCATATATCATAACACCCTCCAAATCGATACCATTTTCTAACTTTTTATCGATCTTAATACTATAACCACTCAATTCATTGTTAAATATACCTTCCTTAATGTTTAAAGCAGGTTTTTGTTTTCTTATATCATATAGCAGTGAACCAGCTTTAAGGTTAGCGTAAGGCATAAAATAATTGGAGAAAAGGAAAGAAATTGACGATATAATAATAATGAATATTAATAATGTTTTCATGCATTTTTTTAAAGATATGCCAGCTGATTTAATAGCTATCAGTTCATTTTTTTCTGCAATATTTCCAAAAGTCATGATAGAGGATAACAATACTGAAATAGGTAATGCAATAGGAACAAAACGAGCAGTAGCATAAAATAATAACTTAGATATAATCAATAAGTCCAAGCCTTTACCAACCAGGTCATCTATGTACTTCCATAAAAATTGCATGAGCAATAGGAAAATAGCAATTAGAAAAGTATAAATAAAAGGACCTGTAAAAGATTTTAAAATGAAAAGATTTAGCTTTTTCATTTAGTATGAAGTACTTTATGATCCAATAATATGTTTCAAATTGTCAATTTGTGTATCCCAAAGGTTTGTTGCGTCTTCTTTATCTTCTTCATCATCGGCAAAATCTGAAATTATAAGAGAAACATCAGAGGTTAATTCGTCAATTTGTATTCTAAATTCAAAATATTCATCGGTTTCTGAGTCTAACCATCTAAATCGGATATGCTCACCTTTCTTCTTACTGATTAACTCAGCATCTTGTGAGCTACCTTCCCATGTAAAAGTATAAATACCTTCTCTGTTGATATTTACATCGTCAGCAAACCATTCTGATAATCCACTAATAGTACTTAAACGTTCGTAAAGTATTTTTACAGAAGAATGTAAAGGGTATTCTAGTTGATATAACATTGGACATTTATTTTAAGCTTCGAGCTCAATATATGCAAATAATTTACAATGACAAATTTTAATATTTATGAATTAAAAAAACACTAGGCTTTTTATTCAAGTTTAGGTTCTTTTTTCTCCAATTTTTAATATTGTCTCTTATAATACTTTCCGACTCCGTACTAATATTTGTTACAATTACTAGTTCGGTGCTAGCTTGACAATATTTACATAAATCTTCTAGCATATGATTGTTTCGAAATGGTGTTTCTATAAATATTTGTGTTTGTTGTTGCTTAAACGATAAATTCTCTAAAAATAGTATGCGATTCCTACGATTTGTTTTTTCTTTGGGTAAGTAACCATTAAAAGCAAAGTTTTGACCATTGAGTCCTGAAGCCATAAGAGCCATTAAAATGGATGATGGACCAACTAAAGGAATTACATTAATACCTCTATTATGAGCTATTTTTACAATATCAGCACCCGGATCAGCAATTCCAGGACAACCAGCTTCTGAAATTAATCCAATATTTTTACCATATTCAATGCAATCTAGCATAGAAGATAATTCAAAATTCTTGGTGTGCTTATTAAGTAAATGAAATTTTATATCGTCAATAGCTGTATTTATACTAGATTTTATAAGAAAGCGTCTTGCCGAACGTATATTTTCCACAATAAATTCAGAACAAGAATTTATATAAGTTGTATTTTCTTGAGGAAGTACTTTGTTTACCTCTGTTTCTCCTATTGTACTAGGAATTAGTATTAGCTTACCTTTCTTAGATTTCATTATTTATTCTTTGACAAGCCTCGTACAACATCTCATATACTTTAATAAAACCTTCTTTTCCACCAAAAAAAGGATCTGGAACATTTTTTTGTTTTGATAGAGTGTAATGTACTTTTTCTTTAAAAGTTTCGTTTTCTGCTAGAGCTATAACATTTTTAAAGTTTTCATCATCCATAATGAAAATCTTATCAAATCGATTAAAATCCTCTGTTGTAAATTGCCTAGCAGCTAGATTTGAAATATCTAATCCGTAAGATCGCGCCGTTTCAATCATTCGTCTGTCAGGTGGGCTACCAATATGGTAATTAGAAGTTCCTGCAGAATCGACATTAATATTAGGATTTATGTGTCTAAAAATACCTTCAGCAAGAGGTGAGCGGCAAATATTTCCTAAGCAAACGAATAGTATTTTCATCTTGCTTTGTTTTGAAAATATTAGTTAAGTGTTAACTTTTTTTCAATGTCGTTAACAAAAGCTCTAAATTGTTTGTCGGTATCAATAAGGTTATTGACTGTTTTACAAGCGTGTAAAACTGTTGCATGATCTTTATTACCACAATGAATTCCTATATTAGCAAGTGAGTTTTTAGTTAGCTGTTTAGAGAAAAACATTGCTAATTGTCGAGCTTGAACGATTTCTCTTTTTCTAGTCTTAGATTTCATTAATTCGATAGGAATATCAAAATAGTCGCAAACTACTTTTTGAATGTAATCGATTGAAATTTCTCTGGCAGTATTCTTCACAAACTTATCTAACATTTCTTTAGCTAAGTCAATAGTAATATTCTTTTTATTGAGTGAAGATTGAGCAAGTAAAGAAATCAGAGCGCCTTCTAATTCTCTTACATTCGTAGTGATTGAGTATGCGATATATTCAACTACCTCGTATGGCATTTCAATACCATCGTTGTATAATTTCTTTTTAAGTATTGCAATACGTGTTTCTAAATCAGGTGATTGTAAATCCGCTGATAAGCCCCACTTAAATCGAGATAGTAATCGTTGTTCTACACCTTGCATATCTACAGGTGCTTTGTCTGATGTTAAAATAATTTGTTTGCCATTTTGGTGTAAATGATTGAAAATATGGAAAAAAGCGTCTTGAGTTTTCTCTTTTCCTGCAAAGAATTGTACATCATCTATAACTAATACATCAATAGATTGATAGAAGTGGATAAAATCATTTTTCTTATTGTCCATAATTGAGTCAACAAACTGTGTTTGGAATTTGTCAGCTGAAACATAAAGAACAGTCTTGTCTGGATATAAATTTTTTACTTCAATTCCAATAGCGTTGGCAAGGTGTGTTTTTCCTAATCCACCATTACCATAAATAAGTAATGGGTTGAAAGATGTACCCCCGGGCTTTTGTGCTACTGCATAGCCAGCGGAACGAGCTAATCTATTACAATCGCCTTCAACAAATGTATTAAAGGAAAAATTAGCATTGAGTTGAGGGTCTACTTGTATCTTTTTTAAACCTGGAATGACAAATGGATTTCTAATAGAAGTCTCATTTATATTAATAGGCATGTGAATAGGAGTATTCTTGAGGTTACCTTTGTTTCTGCTTGGTATTTTAGTAACATAAGGTTTTGTGTTGTAATTGTTATCCATTACAATGCTATACTCTAACTTGCCTTCTTCACCTAATTCTTTTTTAACAGTTTTTTTAAGCAAATCAATATAATGTTGCTCTAGCCATTCGTAGAAAAATTGAGATGGTACTTGTATTGTGAGTACATTACCTTTCAAACGAATAGGCTTAATAGGTTCGAACCAAGTTTTAAAAGATTGTGGGCTAACATTATCCTTGATAATGCTAAGACAATTGTTCCATACAACCTCGAAAACTTTATTTTCTGTCATTTAACTTAAAAATTAAAAATTAAATACGTTTTTTTCTTTGTTTTAAATTGAAAAACAAATGTGTTAATAAAAAAGTTTAAAAAAAAATTTTCTACCACTTGATTTTAATGTTTTTTTTACAGATAAGATTTTTTTTATGACTCTTATCTGAAAGGTAAAACAAAAACTTTTTTTTTAGGCAGTTACATCTAATACTTTGCTATCAAATGAGTGTTCAAAACTACGATAATTTGACATATTTTTATTAAAATAAAAGTCAATTTTACCTAATTTAATAGCTCCAAATCCAACTTGACTGATAAGTACATCTTTTTTAACACTATTTTTTACAATTACGGGTTCATTGATAAAGGAATGAGTGTGCCCCCCAATTATCAAATCGATGTTTTTAGTTTGAGTAGCTAACTTCATATCACTGACTTTGTTGTTTTTGTATTTAAAGCCTAAATGAGACAAGCAAACGACTAAATCACAATTTAACTTTTTCTTTAGATAACTGGCTTTTTTATTGGCAACAGATATGGGTTCAAAATATTGTGTATTACCATAAAGTTTTGGGTCAACCAAACCTTTTAACTCTACACCTATTCCAAATACTCCTACTTTTATTCCTTCTTTATTAAATACTTTATGTGGTATTACTTTATCCTCTAATATAGTATTTCTAAAGTCATAGTTTGAAGAAATGAATTGGAAATTAGCATGATGCATTTGACTTGCTAGTCCATCGATTCCATTGTCAAAGTCATGATTTCCAATAGTCACAGCATCATAGCCAATATCACTCATTAGTCTAAATTCCAGTTCTCCACCAAACAGATTAAAGTAAGGAGTGCCTTGAAAAATATCTCCAGCATCTAGCATAAGAATATTTTCTTCTTCTTGTCTTAGCTTTTTAACAAGCGAGGATAATTGTAACATACCTCCTAACCCTTTGTTACTTCCTGACGAAAATGCTTCGATATGACTATGCATATCGTTAGTATGAAGTATAGTTAGTTTAATTGGTTTTTTAGCAGGGTTAGAAAAAGCTTCTAGAGGAGATAAACTTACAAGGGCAGTGCCTAGTCCAATTTGTTTTATGAATGTTCTTCTAGTTTTCATCTAATAGAATTAAATACCTTTTGTCTAAGTTTGACGAAATACTGTCTTTTTTAATACAATAGTTTATGAGAGCATCTCTCATTTTGATACCCACTTTGTGTTGTGTTTTATATTTAAAGAATTTCATTTTATCACCTCCATTAGCCAAATAGTCTGTTGTAAGAACTAAAAACAAGCTATCATTAAGTGAAAAGTCATCAGTAAAAGCTACAGGTTGTCCACCAGTTAAGTTGAAATAAGCTTTTAAATCAAGCATTTCAGTTTTGTTCAACTCTAAAACAACTAATTCATTTTCGAAAGGCATAAGCTTATATAAATCTCTTTTGGTGATGTCTCCTTTAGGTATTGGACTTCTTAGACCACCGTTATTGAAAAAACCAAGGTCAATATCATCTTCATACATATCTTGAGCCATTTCTAAGCATACGTCAGAAGTCCAATTACCTAACAAACTCTCTGGTTTTTTTTTGCTCATCTCAACTGTAGAATGACATATAACAGCATTCATTTGAGAATCTAGCTTAGTTTTGTATGGTATAATAGTATTATATATATTGCTGTCTACCTCTAAAGATAGTACGTCGTAAACTTCACGATTAAAACTGTATTCAATAGTATTTGATATAGAAAGCGAAATGACCAATAAAAAGTAAATGAACTGCATAGTACAAATCTAAAATTTATACTTAAATTATTGTTAAAAAATTATTGATTAATTAATCTTTTGAAAATATCATCAGTAAACTAATTTGTTAAATTTGATTTTTAATAAATTAAAACTAAAAACATGAACACATTTTTCTTTATTTTACCTTTAATTATAATTATAGTTCCGCTTTCATTTTTTATAGTTAAGCAACAAACTGCTGCTGTAATAGAACGTTTTGGTAAGTTTACCTCTATACGCCATTCTGGGCTTCAACTTAAAATCCCTGTTATTGATAGAATAGCTGGTAAATTGAGTTTGAAAATTCAACAATTAGACGTAGTCGTAGAAACTAAAACTAAAGATGATGTCTTTGTTAAGCTTAAAGTATCTGTACAGTTTCAAGTGATTAAAACAAAAGTGTACGATGCTTTTTATAAACTAGATTATCCACACGACCAAATTACATCATACGTTTTTGATGTTATTCGAGCAGAAGTTCCTAAAATGAAGTTAGATGATGTCTTTGAAAAGAAGAACGATATTGCTATAGCTGTAAAGTCAGAGCTAAATGATGCTATGGTAGAGTATGGGTACGATATCATCAAGACTTTAGTTACTGATATTGACCCTGATGCACAAGTTAAAAATGCAATGAACCGAATTAATGCTGCCGAGCGCGAAAAAGTAGCAGCTCAATATGAAGGTGATGCGGCACGTATTTTAATTGTTGAAAAGGCTAAAGCAGAAGCAGAAAGTAAGCGTTTGCAAGGTCAAGGTATAGCCGATCAAAGAAGAGAGATTGCTAGAGGATTAGAAGAATCTGTTGAAGTGTTAAATAAAGTAGGAATAAACTCACAAGAAGCATCAGCATTAATTGTAGTCACTCAACATTATGACACCTTACAAGCTGTTGGTGCTGATACCAATAGTAATTTGATTTTATTACCTAATTCCCCACAGGCAGGTTCAGATATGTTGAATAATATGGTGGCTTCATTTACTGCAAGTAATCAGATAGGTGAAGCTATGAAGAAGCAAGATAAGAAGAAAAATTCAACTGCTGACACAAACAAATAGAGCGTGTTTTCCCACCAAACCAAAATAAGAGTTCGCTATGCCGAGACGGACAAAATGGGTTACGTCTATTATGGTAATTATGCAACTTACTTTGAAGTAGCTAGGGTAGAAGCCTTAAGAAGCTTAGGTATTAATTACAAAGAAATGGAGGGTAAGGGAGTGATGCTCCCTGTCCTTTCTTATTCTACCAAGTTTTTTAAACCGGCTTATTACGATGAAGAATTGACCATTAAGTTATTCATAAAAGAAATGCCTCAAGCCCGAATTCATTTTCATTTTGAAACTTTTAATGAATCGACTGTGAAAATTAACCAAGCAGAAGTCGTTTTAGTTTTTGTTGATATGGAAAAAAATAAACCCTGTTCTGCTCCTGAGGAACTGACATCTAAGTTAAAATCTTTCGGATTATGAAAAAGTATTGGGCAGAGTTTTTAGGCACTTTTATGATGGTATTTACTGGAACAGGTGCTATCGTTATAAACGATTTGTATGGTAGCGTTTCGCATTTAGGTATTGGCTTAACTTTTGGTTTGGTAGTGATGGCAGTTATATATTCTATTGGTAGTATTTCTGGAGCACATATTAATCCTGCAGTTAGTATTGCCTTTTGGGTAGCTAAACGCTTTGAAACTAAAGAGGTATTGCCATATATAGGCGTTCAGTTGCTTGGTGCTTTTTTGGCTAGTTTATTTCTCAAAATAATGTTTCCAGAGCATGAATTTTTAGGTGCTACTGTACCTGTTGATAGTTGGCAACAATCTTTTGTTTTAGAATTTATCCTAACCTTTATTCTGATGTTTGTTATTCTGTTGCTTTCACAAGGTAGTAAAGAAGTGGGAGTAATGACGGGTTTGGTTATTGGTTCTGTAGTAGCTTTAGAGGCTATTTTTGCAGGGCCTGTTTCTGGTGCCTCTATGAATCCAGCACGTTCTATTGCTCCAGCAGTAGTTTCTGGTCATTTGACTCACTTGTGGCTATATGTAGTTGCTACAACTCTAGGAGCTATTGCTTCTGTGTATGCTGTAAAGTTGATTAAAGATTAATCATCAAATAGTCGTACATCTGAGTCATGGATTCTATATCAGATTTATGCACTTTCTCGTCGGGTGTATGCACGAAATCTTCGGGAGCACCAATAAAACACCAATCAAATGGGTAGGGCGAACGCTGTAGGGCGTTACCATCGCTACCTCCAGCATTTTCTACTTCCAATTGAAAAGGAATGTTACTAGCCTTTGCCAAATCAATAATTCTATTAATGTAAGTCCTTCTAGGAATACCACTATCTCTAATTGATATGGCTACGCCTTTAGCGTGTTCAACACCTTTCGTAACCCAAGTTATATCAGAGATAAGAGCTTGTTTGACTCCGAATTTTTCATAGATGAATTTAGCTAAGTAGCCTACTGAACCACCGCCATGTTCTTCCCATGCTGAAAAACAAATTATGCCATTTTCTAGCTTTTCAGCCACTTTAAGGGCATTCCACACACCCAAACGGTTGTCCATATAACAGCATTGAACAAAGTCGTCAGTTTCTCTAAAATCAGCTTTAAACGTTAGTGTTGTACCTCTTTCAACTTCTCTACCTCCGATAAAAAGAGTTTTATTGCCGTCTTTATCGGTTTTGTGTTGTAGTTTTTCTTCAATTCTTCCTTGGATATCTTGTCCCACTAATACAATACCTTCTTTGGTGCTAGGACCTCCAATTTTTACTACTTCATTGTTATACTTTACGGTATAGCCAATACTATCTAAGTGTGCAAAAATGGCTGTGGTAGGTTTACCAAAGACCAAAACAATACAATCCTGAAAACCATCGCCATAAAACAATTCAGGTTTTACTTTCCAACTGTCTTGATTGATTTTGATATAATCCAACACAAATTCAGTCATATTTTGTTCAGAGCCCGATGGGGCTTCTATGTGGCAAAGTGTTTTTAATAATTCCATATTAAATGGTTTTTTGATAAACTAATTTAACTTTATGATTGAGTGCAAATATACTTTGCATTTGTTCAGATTGGCTTTTTCTAATACTAAAAGTTAATTCACATTCTATTTCAAACTTTTGCCGCATAACGTCTAGATTTAAATCCTTAACTATTCGCATGACATTATTCATTTCTGGATATTGAAAATACACCACAAAAACTTCCTTTATGTAGCGTTTTTCGATAGCAATATTTTGTAAAGCATCTTGTGCAGCACTTCTGTAGGCGTTGATGAGTCCACCTACGCCCAGTTTCACTCCACCAAAATAACGAACTACAATGATTAGAGTATTGGTTAAGTCATTAGATAAAAGCTGACCTAAAATGGGCTTTCCAGCCGTATTAGAAGGTTCTCCGTCATCGCTGTCTCTTTGTATAGATTTATCTGGATTTAGAACGTATGCATAGCAATGGTGACGTGCTGAATATTCCTTTTTTCTAACTTCTGCCATTCTAGTTTTCACATCATCTTCATCTTTGATATGAAAGGTATAGGCAATAAACTTACTTCCCTTGTCTTTAAAAAGCCCCTGAGATGAGCCGACAACTTCTAAATATGAATCCTCGAAAAGCATTTATGAATAGATAAGGATACAAATAGAAGTGATAGCCAGTATGACACCTAGCCAATTTAGTTTGGATAAATGTTCTTTGTAGTATCCCCAACCGATAAGTGCTGATAAAACCACTACACCAATATTCAAGATAGGAAAAACTAAACTAGAATCCATTTTATTCAAACTTTTCAAAACAAATAAGATGCTCAAGTAATTAGGAATACCTAGAGATAATCCATAAATCACATTTCTCATTTTGAATCCTTGTTTCTTAACGATTAGCATAATAAAGCCTACACAAAAAGCAACTAAAAATACCGTACTCGTAAAATAGTCTTTAGCGGCTTGTGTTTCAAGGTATTTGAATTGTATATGGGATAAGACTGTATCTAACAATCCTGCACCTACAAATAAGAGTATAGCTAGATATATTGGTACGTTTTTATTTTCATCTTTTTTGACAGTCAGATAAACCGATAATAGTGCGATAACAATACCTAACGATTTTAGTATTGTCCATAAATCCCCTTGAAATAACAAAGCAGCAATAACAGGAATTATCAAAGACATTTTACTTGCTAATGAGC
Organism: uncultured Flavobacteriales bacterium; assembly: GCA_964004705.1. Lineage (GTDB taxonomy): Bacteria > Bacteroidota > Bacteroidia > Flavobacteriales > UBA7312 > UBA8444. The sequence continues at coordinate 19,200 of CAXFOQ010000001.1, forward strand.
CTATGGTAACGCCCAATTTCTGAGTGGTCAAGGCCATAATATTGAACATTACTATAAAAAAAATCCCCAAAAAGACCGTAGGGATAAACCAATCGGCATAAATAGTATTTTCAATAGTGTAGCCTGAACTGCCAAAAGCTATTGATAAGACTCCAGCAGAAAGATAATTGAATGTAATTGCTTCGAGAGTATTAACCTTTCTTCTGTCAAATTCTTTAAAAAAAAGAAATAGACATATGGTAAATAATATGGATAACCCTAATTCAATCATGAGTTAATGAAATAAGTTAATTTATCGTCACCAACAATTTCTGAGTGATTTATAACTGACTGAATTAAAGGTGATTGAACACCTTTTTCTAATATCTTTTTTGATGTAAAAACCCTAGCCTCATCCCACACTTTAGCATCAATAAATGTATTTAATGTTTGAGCACCACCCTCAATTATGATAGATTGTATATTACGACTGTGTAACTCTTTTAAAAGTGATGGTGCAAGATTGTTAAAATCTATTTTCAAATGATTGTCAGATGATAGCTTATCATTAACAACTAGAGTAGGGGCGTCATCATTAAAAATAAGGAGGTCTTTATTTAAAGATAATTTTCTGTCTAACACTATTCGAATCGGATTTTTACCTTCAACTTCTCTAGTGGTAAGTAAAGGATTGTCAAGATCTGCTGTTTTACGACCAACCAATATAGCCTGTTCTTGACTACGCCATTGGTGGACTAAGGTTTTGGATTCAGGAGAGCTAATCCAAAGGGGTTCTTTTTGATTTAAAGGAGCAATATATCCATCTGATGTTTGTGCCCATTTTAAAATGACATAAGGACGTTTTTTCTCATGAAAAGTGAAAAATCTCTTGTTGATTGCTCGACATTCTTTTTCTAATACATTTGTAACCACTTCAATACCACTCTTTTTCAAAAGCTGAATACCTTTACCATTAACTTCTGAAAAAGTATCTAAACTGCCTATAACTACTCTGGGTATTTTACTTTTAACTATTAAATCTGCACAAGGAGGGGTTTTGCCAAAATGGGCACAAGGTTCAAGGCTAACGTATAAGGTAGATTGTTCTAGTAATTCTTTATTCTCTACACTGGCAATAGCGTTGACTTCAGCATGATGATAGCCGAATTGTTGGTGATATCCTTGACCAATTATACTATCGTTGTGAACAATAACACAACCAACCATTGGGTTAGGAAAGGCTAAAGGGAAGCCCTTTAACGCTAAATCGATACAAACTTGCATGTATTTTTTGTCCATCAACACGCACAAATTTAACTAAATTGCTCAGATGAAAATGATTCGTGATATACTGCCTTATTTTGAAAAGGAGTTAATGCAATTTTACTCTAAGAAAGAGACTCAAAACTTGGCTTTTTGGTGTATTCATTCGATATCAAAACTTAGTCGTTCTGAATACCTATTGTCGTCGAATAGTCCATTATCAAAGGAAACAGTAAGTTTTTATCAGTCAGTAGTTAGTAGATTACAAAATTTTGAACCTTTACAATACATATTGGGAGAATGTGAATTTTATGGCTTATCGTTAAAAGTTTCTCCATCTTGTTTGATACCTCGCCCTGAAACTGAAGAGTTAGTTCATTGGATATTACAACATAATTTTACAAAAGCACTAGATATAGGTACTGGCAGTGCATGTATTCCAATAGCATTAGCTAAGCATAAAGAGGCTCAAATTACGGCTTTGGATATTTCATCTGATGCTTTGTCAATAGCTAGAGAAAATGCTAAAAAAAACACAGTAGATATTCATTTTATTGAACACAATATTTTTAATGATATTGATTTGAAAACTTCCTTTGATTTAATTGTTAGTAATCCTCCCTACGTTTTAGAAAGTGAAAAGACATTGATGAATAATAATGTATTAGACTATGAGCCACATTTAGCTTTGTTTGTTTCAGATAATGACGCCTTAATATACTATAAGCGTATCATAGATTTTTCAAAAGTCCATTTACAAAGAGAAGGATTGTTGTTTTTAGAAATAAATGAACAAAAATCAGTTGAAATAAAAGATTTGCTAGAGAATAATGGTTTTGAAAATGTCTTAATAAAAAAAGATATGCAAGGCAAAAATAGAATGGTAAAAGCCGTTAGGAAATCGTAAATTCGAATTCTAATGAATGTACAAGACCGAATTGTTTTTTTAAGAAGTGAATTGCAGCAACACAATTACAACTATTATGTGTTGGACAAGCCTACTATCAGTGATTTTGAGTTTGATATGCTTCTAAATGAGCTTATAGATTTAGAAAAACAAAACCCCCAATTTTATGATGCTAATTCACCAACACAACGTGTAGGTGGTGAGCTAATTAAATCTTTTGATACTGTTGCTCATGAATACCGTATGTTATCTCTAGGAAACACCTATTCTGCCGAAGAACTAGTTGACTTTGATAAACGTATTACCAAATTAGTAGAAACTGATATAGAATACGTTTGTGAGCTCAAATACGATGGTGTATCCATAAGCTTGAAATATGAAAATGGGGAGTTGAAACAAGCTTTAACTCGAGGTAATGGTACGTACGGAGATGATGTTACAGTTAATGTAAAAACAATCAATAGTATTCCGCTTAAACTCAAAGGTAATTATCCTTCTATATTTGAAATAAGAGGAGAAATATTTTTACCTCACGAGGGTTTCAATCTAATGAATGAAAATAGAATAGCAAATGATTTAGAGCCTTTCGCCAACCCTAGAAATGCAGCTTCTGGTAGTGTTAAAATGCAGGATAGTAAGGAAGTTGCTAAACGTCCTTTAGACTGTTTTTTATATTATTTGTTAGGTAAAGAATTACCGTCTCAAAAGCATTATGATAATTTGCAAACTGCTAGGGAATGGGGCTTTAAGATACCTCATGAAATAGAAGTTTGTTCGTCTATTGACAAGGTCATTGATTTTATCAATTATTGGGACAATAAAAGACATCATTTGCCATACGATATTGACGGTATAGTCATAAAAGTTAATGACTTGAAATTGCAGGAACAAATGGGTTTTACGGCTAAAAGTCCACGTTGGGCTATTTCTTATAAATTCAAAGCAGAACAAGTGTCAACCGTTTTAAATGAAATTACTTATCAGGTGGGTCGTACAGGAGCTATTACACCCGTTGCTAATCTTGAGCCTGTTCTTTTGGCAGGGACAGTTGTCAAACGAGCTTCATTACATAATGCAGACCAAATCTCAAAACTAGATATAAGAGTAGGTGATAAAGTATATGTTGAAAAAGGGGGAGAGATAATTCCTAAAATTGTTGGAGTTGCCGTAAAGGAAAGGGATTTGTTTTCTCAGCCTACGATTTATATCAGTCATTGTCCTGAATGCGATACACCATTGGTAAGGTCTGAGGGCGATGCTAAACATTACTGTCCAAACGACTTGATGTGCCCCCCTCAAATAAAAGGCAAGTTTGAACACTTTATAAGCAAAAAGGCTATGGATATTGATGGTATTGGACCCGAGACGATTGACCTACTTTTTGAAAATCAACTTATTGCTTCGATTCCAGATTTATACGACCTTAAAAAAGAAGATTTATTACCATTCAAAAAAGAAGGTGAAAAATGGGCATCTAATATTATTGAGGGTTTGGAACAATCAAAAGCCATTCCATTTGAACGTTTATTATTTGCTCTAGGTATTAGATATGTTGGAGAAACAGTTTCTAAAGTATTAGTGAAAGAATTTCAACATATAGACCATTTGATGATGGCTGATAAAGAACGCTTAGAAAATGTTGATGAAATAGGAGAGAAAATAGCCGAAAGTGTGGTGTTATATTTTCAAAATAAGGAAAATATAAAGATCATTAATAGATTGAAAAATCAGGGTTTATGTTTTGAAATAGGTGAAGAAAGTAAAGCTATTTCATCGCAGTTATTAGGAATGTCGATTGTAATCTCTGGCGTTTTTAGTCATTTTTCGAGAGATGAGCTTAAAAAATTAATTGAACAACATGGGGGAAAAAATGTCAGTTCAATTTCTAAAAAAACTACATTTGTAATAGCTGGTGAGAATATGGGGCCTAGCAAACTTCAAAAAGCCGAAAAGTTAAATGTTCCCTTATTGTCTGAAGATGAATTCATTAAAAAGATTAGTTAATGCACATTCAATTTATAGAAAATATCAAGCAGAAACTTGGTGATTATGTTTTTAAACGTGATTTGGAACACAACGATAGAAAACGTGAAGTTCATAATTTTCATACAGCTAAATCTATTGGCATTCTTTATGATGCTACCGATTTGAAAGATATGATGCTCGTAAGCGATTTTGTAAACGACCTTTTTAAGACTAAAAAAGATGTTAAGGCCCTAGGTTTTGTGAATAGAAATGAACTTACACATCATCATATGCCTATGCTTCAATTCGATTTTTTCTTTTTGAAAGATTTGAATTGGTACTATAAACCTCAAAATTATATTATCAAAAATTTCTTAGAAAAGGATTACGATATACTGATCAATTTATGTACTAGTAATTGTGTGCCTGTCAAATATCTAGCAGGCGCTTCAAAAGCTAAGTTTAAAGTAGGTAAATACGAACAAGATTTATCTATCTATGACATGATGATAGATGTTAAAAAAGATGCCTTATCAGTTTTGATAAGTGAAGTAAAACATTATCTTAACTTAATTAACAAAAAAAATGCTTCGTAAAATAAGTGGAACAGGTGTAGCTCTAGTAACTCCTTTCAAATCTGACTTGAGTATTGATTTTGAAGCATTAGCTTCCTTAGTCAATCATTGTGTTGATGGTAACATAGACTTTCTTGTCGTTATGGGCACAACCGGTGAAAGTGTAACACTTTCATTAGAAGAAAAAAATGCGGCATTAGATTGTGTCAAAAAGGCAAACAATAATAGATTACCCATTGTATTAGGTATTGGTGGAAATAACACTGATTACATTACCCAGTCTTTTTCTTCTTATAATCTTGATGGAGTTGATGCTATTTTATCTGTTTCACCAGCTTATAATAAGCCTACACAAGAGGGAATATATCAACATTTCAAAGCGATTTCTGAAAGTTCGCCACTACCTATAATTTTATACAATGTTCCAGGTAGGACATCTTCTAATATGACTGCCGAAACTACTCTAAGATTAGCTAATGATTTTGAAAATATCATTGCAATAAAAGAAGCGAGTGCTGATATGGAGCAGATTATGGAAATCATCTCTAAAAAACCCATTGATTTTAAGGTTCTTTCTGGAGATGATGCAATTACACTTCCTATAATTCTTATGGGAGGTGATGGTGTTATTTCAGTATTGGGTCAAGCCTTGCCAGAAGATTTTTCTTCTATGGTAAAATATGGTCTTGAAGGAGATTTAAAAGCCTCTAAAGAATTACATTATAAGATATTGAGTTTTGTTAAGCCACTATTTGTAGAAGGTAATCCAGCGGGAATAAAGACTCTACTCAATTTACAGGGTATTTGCAAGGAAGAAGTGAGATTACCATTAGTCAAATCTTCGGCAAAATTAAAATCTATATTTAAACAAGAATTGAATAAATTAGTCTAGAAACTAGCTAACTTTTCAGAAACATATTCACCTCTCTCTAATTTATCTTTAATAGCACTAAAGGACTCTATTGTGTAGTTTACATCTTCTAATGTATGAACAGCAGTAGGAATAAGTCTTAAAAGAATTACACCCTTAGGAACAACAGGATAGGTTACAATAGAACAGAATATGCCGAAATTTTCTCTTAAATCTAAGGTTAGATTAGTTGCTTCACCAACACCACCAGACAAATAAACAGGTGTTACAGCAGATTCAGTATTACCTATGTTAAAACCAGCTTTTCTAAGTCCAGACTGTAGGCTATTAGCAATATTCCAAAGATTAGATTTCAGCTCTGGTTTAGATTGAAGAAGTTCTAGACGCTTAATAGCACCAATTGTAATTGGCATAGGTAAAGATTTAGCAAAAATCTGAGAACGCATGTTGTATCTCAAGTATTCTACAACATCTTCAGTAGAAGATATGAAGGCACCAATACTTGCCATAGATTTAGCAAAGGTACCAAAGTAAACATCAATTTCATCGTGGCAACCTAAATGCTCACCCGCACCATATCCTGTTTCTCCCATAGTTCCAAAACCATGTGCATCATCAACTAACAGACGGAAATCATATTTTGCTTTTAAAGCTGTTATCTCTTTAAGTTTACCTAAGTCGCCAGACATTCCAAAAACACCTTCAGTAATAACTAGTATTCCACCATCTGTTTCATCAGTAATCTTTTGAGCTCTTTGTAATTGCTTTTCAAAATTTTCAATATTGTTGTGAGGGAAAACAAAACGCTTTCCTTGATGTAATCTGACACCATCAATTATACAAGCGTGACATTCACTATCATAAACAATAACATCTTTTCTATCTACTAATGCATCAATTGATGACATTATTCCCTGGTATCCAAAGTTAAGTAGTATAGTATCTTCTTTTTTCAAAAAGGAGGAAAGCTCATTTTCTAGTTGTTCATGGAATTTTGTGTTACCAGACATCATTCTAGAACCCATAGGGTAACCTAGACCCCAATCTTTTGTGGCTTGTTCATCTGCAAGTCTAACTTCATCATGATTTGACAGTCCTATGTAATTATTGATGCTCCAAACTAAAACTTCTTTTCCTCTGAAAAACATTTTATTGGAAATTTCACCTTCTAATTTGGGAAATGTAAAGTAGCCATGTGCATCTTTTGCATGTTTTCCTAAAGGCCCTCTATTGTTTTTTATCTTATCAAAAAGATCCATACCTACTAATTAATTTAAGTCGGCTAAAATAATCATTAGTATTTATCTTACAAAATACATTTTAAAGTATGTAAAATAAATTATTTCAAAAGTCGTACCAATTACTATCTTTGCAATTCATTATCCAGATGAAAAATTTATTAAACATAGTACTTTTAGCATCATTATTATCATGTAATGGCTATCAGAAGATAGTAAAGAGTAATGATATTGAGTTAAAATATATGATGGCCAAAAATTACTATGAAGAGAATGAATACTTTAAGGCCTTACCACTTCTTGATGAATTGCACACTTTATTTAAAGGAACAAATAAAGCAGAAGAAGTAGATTATTTGCTTGCATACACTCACTTCGGATTAGGTGCTAATATGATAGCTAGTTATAAATTTAAAGTGTTTACTTTAACATATCCATTTAGCAAGCATAATGAGGAGTTGTCTTACATGGCAGCTTATTGTTACTATTTAGAATCTCCTAAATATACATTAGATAAAACAAATACTCTTAAAGCAATTCAAGAGTTACAAACATTCATAGATAAATATCCTGAAAGTGAGAAAGTTGAAAAGTGTAATTCTCTAATAGATGATTTAACTTTAAAGATTCATAATAAAGTTTTCGGGATTGCTAGGTTATATTATGATATCGAAGATTACAATGCTGCAATTACTGCCTTGAATAACGTTATAAACGATTATCCGACAATTGACAATCAATCAGAAATACAATTTTTAATATTAGATGCTAACTACAAACTTGCTATAAATAGCGTTTCTAACAAGAAAATAGAACGTTTAAATAATACAATAGCATCTTATCGATACTTTGCCAAAAATTTTCCAGATGATAAAAGGATGAGAGAGGCTAATTATATTTATGAAAAATCAAATAAACAACTAGAAAAGTTTCAATAATGACAGATTTTAAAAAATCAAAAGCACCAAATACTACAGAAACAAAGGATATTAAACATATGGCTCAGCGTACTGGAAATATGTATGAAGCCGTAGCAATAATGTCTAAACGTGCTGTTCAAATAAACAAAGACATCAAAGAAGAATTACTTTCTAAACTAGCAGAATTCGCTACTCCTAGTGAATCCATAGAAGAAATTTTTGAAAACAGTGAGCAAATAGAAGTTTCTAAGTTTTATGAAAGACTTCCAAAAGGAACACTTATTGCAGTACAAGAATTTTTAGAAGAAAACATTTACCATAGAAACGCTAAGTTAGATAACGAAGAGGACATTGTCTAATGTCTTTCTTTATGGATAAAAATGTAATTGTTGGTGTGACTGCAAGTATTGCGGCATACAAATCTGCACTTTTAGTAAGAGAGTTTGTAAAACAAGGTGCCAATGTTAAGGTAATACAAACTCCTGAATCTCAAAAATTTATTACGCCTCTGACCTTATCGACTTTATCTAAAAATCCAGTTCTTAGTGGATTGGTTAAAGAAAAAGATAAAGATGTTTGGAATAATCATGTAGAAATCGGTCTTTGGGCCGATTTATTTGTTATTGCACCCGCAACTGCTAAAACACTTTCCAAGATGGCAAATGGTGAGTGTGACAATTTATTACTTACTACCTATTTATCTGCTAAATGCCCAGTATTTTTTGCTCCAGCTATGGACCTAGATATGTTTAAGCATCAAAGTACGCAAGACAATATAGATAAGCTTAACTCTTTTGGCAATGTCTATATTCCTCCTGGAAACGGCGAATTGGCAAGTGGTTTAAGTGGCATGGGCAGAATGGCGGAACCTGAAGATATTGTTTTGACTATAGAAGAAAATTTAACTAAACAACTTCCTCTTAAAAACAAAAACATTCTTATTACATCAGGACCTACTTTTGAAGCTATCGATCCTGTTCGATTTATAGGTAATCATTCATCAGGCAAAATGGGATTTTCAATTGCTGAAGCTGCGGCAAATGCTGGAGCTTACGTTACTTTAGTAGCTGGACCAACAAACCAACGACTTCTAAATAATAATATTAAGCTAGTTAATGTAGTCAACGCCAAAGATATGTATGATGCTTGTTTTGACCATTTTGAGTCGACAGACATCGCTATAATGAATGCTGCTGTATCGGATTACACTCCAAAAGTTGTTTCTACTACCAAACTGAAAAAGGATACAGAAAGTATAAATATAGAATTTGTTAAAACACAAGATATTCTTAAAAGCTTAGGTGATGTTAAATCTGCTAAGCAAGTGCTTGTTGGTTTTGCACTAGAAACTAATGATGAAATACAAAATGCTAAAAAGAAACTATCTGATAAAAACTTAGATTTTATTGTTTTGAATTCAATGAATGATAAAGGGGCTGGTTTCAAACACGATACAAATAAAATAACTATCATTGATAACAGTAATAAATTGTATAAATTTGAGTTAAAATCAAAACAAGAAGTAGCTGATGATATTATTAACCATCTCGTAAAACATTACAATGATTAGACTGTTACTTACACTATCAATATTACTGACTTCTTTTAATGTTTTATACTCCCAAGAAGTATTGTGTAACATTAGAGTAATGCCAAAGAACGATCTTCCAATAAGTGATAGACAGAAGCTTCAAACACTTCAAAAATCTGCTAGAGAATTTATAAATAATAGAAAATGGACCAATGAGGTATTTAAAGATGAGGAGCGAATAGAATTCAATCTTTCTTTTAATATCCTTGAAAAAGTATCAACTGATAGATACGCTGGAACTTTACAAGTACAATTTTCTCGTCCTGTTTTTAATAGTTCTTATTATTCACCTCTTTTAAATTATCTCGATAAAGAAATAGAGTTTGATTTCATAGATACTCAACCGCTTGATTTTAATCAAAACACACATACTTCAAACCTGTCGGCTATTTTATCCTTTTATACATACATAATTATAGGATTAGATTATTCTACTTTCAGCTACAATGGTGGGAATATGTATTTTCAAAAAGCTAAAAAGATTGTAGAAAATGCTCAGTCAGCTCCTGAAAATGGATGGAAAGCATTTGAAAGTAACAAGAATAGGTATTGGTTAGCAGAAGAACTGCTTGATGCCAAATACAGTACTTTTCAATCAGTTTTGTATAGTTATCATAGAAGCGGTCTAGATTTAATGCATGACGATAATGAAAAGGGTAGAGGCTTTGTGACTGAAAGTATTGAAAACATGAGAAAGGTAAAACAGCTTAATCCTACGGCTTTTATTTTACAGTTATTTTTTAATGCCAAAGCTGACGAAATAGCTAGTATTTATTCTAACGCTTTTCAAGATGAAAAGAACAGGGTTTACAAACTTCTAACTCAGATTGATCCTGCTAACATCAATAAATACAATAAGATAAAAGAGCAAAACTCAAATAATGCGCCAATCAATGGTATGCCTAATTCTAAATAAATAATGCTAAATCGTTTATCCATTAATAACTATGCGCTTATTGATGAATTATCCATCGATTTAAAAACAGGTTTTACGGCTATTACTGGTGAAACAGGTGCTGGTAAGTCTATTTTAATTTCCGCTCTAGGTCTTATATTAGGTGAAAGGGCTGATTTTAAAGCCATTGCCAATATCGACAAGAAATGTATAGTTGAGGGTGAATTTAATATTGCAAACTATAATTTAGAGTTCTTTTTTGAGAACAATGACTTAGACTTCATAAATCCAACTCTGATCAGAAGAGAAATAACACCAGCAGGTAGAAGCAGAGCTTTTGTAAATGATACACCAGTAAGTCTTAATCAATTAAAAGAACTAGCTTCTTTTCTAATAGATATACATTCTCAACACCAAACACTTCTTCTAAATTCTGAAGATTATCAGCTAAAATTGGTTGATGCCTATTGTAATCATCAAGATATACTATCACAGTTTAAGTCTGAGTATCAATCTTATCTTTCTAAACAAAAAGAGCTAGATGAATTGATTGAAAATGAAAATCAATTGTCTAGAGAATTAGATTATAAACAGTTCTTATTTGATGAACTAGAAGAAGCTAAATTAAGCCTTGAGGATAAAACAATAGAAGAAGAAGTTAATAAACTTGAAAATTTTGAAGAAATTCAACAAAAACTGAATCAAATTATGCTAATTTCAGAGAGTAGTGAATCTTCAGTTAGCTCCTTGTTGTCAAATATTGTAGTTACTCTAGATAGTATAAGAAAAAACGACTCAAAAATTGATGCTTTGAATTCAAGGTTTAATAGTATTTGGATTGAGTTTAAAGACTGTGTTTCTGACCTTGAAAATTTAGCTTCTAATTACAATATTGACTTTGATGCAAAACAATTATTATTTCTTCAAGAACGATTTAGCTTAATCAACAAGTTGCTTCAAAAACATAATGTAAATAATATTGAAGATTTATTAGAAATGCACTCTAATCTATTAGAAGATTTAGAGCAGTTTCATTCTATGGATAAGATAATAGAGTCCTTAAGAAATGAATGCGATAAGACTTTTAGTATGGTATCTAAAACTGCTCAAAAATTGAGTAAAAATAGAATATCAATTTTACCAAATATCCAAAAGGAATTACAAGGCTTACTTGCCAATTTAGGTATGCCGAATGCTAGAGTAAAAATTGCAACTAACTCGTACGATATACTTAATGCCAAGGGTTATGAAGATTTTACATTTTGTTTTACATCAAACAAGGGTATAGAGCCTAAGCAAATATCTAGTATTGCATCAGGAGGAGAACTATCAAGATTGATGTTATGTTTTAAATATATTCTTGCTCAAAAAACAAGTTTACCTAGTGTAATTTTTGATGAGATTGACTCCGGTGTTTCTGGAGAAATAGCTCATAAAATGGCAGACCTTATGAGTCATATGTCTAAATCTATGCAGGTTATTAGTATAACTCATCTTCCACAAGTTGCAGCTAAAGGTAGTGTTCAGTTACTAGTATCTAAATTGGAAACATCAGAAAAAGCACAAACTACAATTAAAGAATTATTACTAGAAGAGCGAATCGTTGAATTAGCGAAAATGCTTAGTGGTAAAACAATTACTGATTCTTCGTTGAGTAATGCTAGAGATTTATTGAATACTTGATAATTCGTTTATATTTGCAATCAACAAACTAAAACATAAAATGTCAAATAATTTATTAAAAGGAAAAAGAGGTATAATTTTTGGTGCACTAGATAGCAAATCTATTGCATGGAAAGTAGCAGAACATTGCAAAGAACAAGGTGCTGAATTTGTACTAACTAATGCACCTATTGCAATGCGAATGGGTACAATTAACCAATTAGCTGAAAAGACAAATTCTACTATCATTCCAGCAGATGCAACATCTGTTGAAGATATTGACAACCTCATTACTAAATCAATGGAAATATTAGGAGGGAAGATAGACTTTATATTACATTCAATAGGTATGTCTGTTAATGTAAGAAAAGGAAGGCACTATACTGACCAAAATTATGATTTCACTGTAAAAGGTTTAGACGTTTCTGCTATGTCTTTTCATAAAGTAATGCAATCGGCATGGAAATTAGAAGCTATGAACGATTACGGTTCTATTTTAGCTCTTTCTTACATTGCAGCACAACGTACTTTTCCTGATTATAACGATATGGCTGACAATAAATCTTTTCTAGAAAGTATTGCAAGAAGTTTTGGTTATCATTATGGTAAAAGAAATAAAGTAAGAGTAAATACGATTTCTCAATCTCCTACTATTACTACTGCTGGAAGTGGGGTAAAAGGCTTTGATGGCTTCTTCAAATATGCAGAGCAAATATCACCACTTGGAAATGCTTCTGCAGACGATTGTGCTAAATATTGTGTTTCTTTATTTTCTGATTTAACACAGTCTGTAACTATGCAAAACTTGTTTCATGACGGAGGTTTTTCTAATACAGGTGTTAGCGAAGAGGTATTAGATAATTTTCTGAAGTAAAATTTAAATTCTCAAACATAAAAAAATACAATAGGAGTTTTTTTAGTTTAGTTTTATTCCTCTTTTTTAGATTTTTGAGTATTCACTTTCTTGGGTTTATTAATTTTAACTTTTAACTCACCTTTTCCTTCATCTAAACTAATCTTAATGTCATCACCTTCTTCAAGGTTTGCTTTAATAATTTCTTCTGCAATAATATCTTCTAAATACTTTTGAATTGCTCTTTTTAGTGGTCTAGCACCGAATTGAGAATCATAACCTTTATCAGCAATAAAATCTTTAGCTTTTTTATTTAAACTCAAAGAATATCCAAGTTGTGTAATTCTTTCAAATAATATTTTTAGTTCAATATCAATAATTTCATGAATATGCTCACTACTTAATGAATTAAACATGACTACGTCATCAATACGGTTTAAAAACTCAGGGGCAAATGCTTTTTTAAGCGCTTTAGCAATGACGCCTTTTGCGTCTGATTGATATGATTCTTTTCTGGCAGTTGTTGAAAATCCAACACCTTGACCAAAATCTTTGAGCTGACGAGAACCTATATTTGATGTCATTATGATAATAGTATTCTTGAAGTTTATTTTTCTTCCTAAACTGTCTGTCATATAACCATCGTCTAATACTTGAAGTAGTAAATTGAATACATCGGGATGTGCTTTTTCTACTTCATCTAATAATATAATTGAGTAAGGTTTTCTTCTTACTTTCTCAGTAAGTTGACCACCTTCCTCATACCCAACGTATCCTGGAGGTGAACCTACAAGACGAGTGACGGCAAATTTTTCCATGTATTCACTCATATCAATTCTTATTAGAGAATCATTGGTGTCAAACATAATTTTAGATAACTCTTTAGCTAACTGGGTTTTTCCAACGCCAGTGGGGCCTAAGAATATGAATGAGCCAATTGGTTTTTCAGGGTCTTTCAAGCCAACTCTATTTCTTCTTATAGCTTTAACTATTTTACTTACAGCTTCATCTTGACCGATAACTCTTTTTTGAAGTTCCTTTTCCATTTGAACAAGTTTTTTGCTTTCCTGTTCTGCAATTCTTTGTACAGGTACACCTGTCATCATTGCAACGACTTCTGCAACATTATCCTCTGTAACTATTTCTCTCTGATTTTTTAACTCATCTTCCCAAATAAGTTTAGCTTGTTTTAGATTATTTTCAATTTTTCTTTCTTCATCTCTTAACTTAGCAGCCTCTTCAAAACGTTGTTTTTTGATAACATTACCTTTTTGAGATTTGATAGCATCTAACTCTTTTTCAAGTTTTAAGATGTTTTCAGGAACATTGATGTTGTTGATATGTACTCTTGAGCCAGCTTCGTCTAATGCGTCGATTGCTTTATCTGGAAGGTGTCTATCGCTAATGTAACGGTTAGTAAGTGCGACACAAGATTCAAGTGCTTCATCTGTGTAAGATACATTATGATGGTCTTCATATCTTTCTTTGATATTTTGAAGAATTTGAAGTGTTTCATCAATAGAAGTTGGTTCAACTAAAACTTTTTGAAAACGTCTTTCTAATGCACCGTCTTTTTCTATATTTTGCCTATATTCATCTAAAGTAGTAGCACCGATACATTGCAGTTCACCACGAGCTAGGGCTGGTTTAAACATATTTGATGCATCCAAAGAACCAGAGGCGCCACCAGCGCCAACAATAGTATGTATTTCATCAATAAAAAGAATAATATCACTATTAACTTCTAATTCGTTTAGAATAGCTTTCATACGTTCTTCAAATTGACCTCTATATTTTGTACCAGCTACTAATGCTGCCAAATCCAAAGAAATTATTCTTTTATTAAACAGAACGCGAGAAACTTTACGTTGTACTATTCTGAGAGCCAAACCTTCAGCAATTGCTGACTTACCAACACCAGGTTCACCAATTAGAATTGGATTATTCTTTTTTCTTCTACTTAAAATTTGAGAAACTCGTTCAATTTCTTTTTCTCTACCAACAATGGGGTCAAGTTTATCATCAGAAGCCATCTTTGTTAAGTCTCTACCAAAATTATCTAATACAGGAGTAGAAGACTTAGTGTTTCCTCTAGTTTGTTTTGGTTTATTACGAAAGAGTTCTTCATCATCTGTGTCGGAATCACCTAATTCTGCACTAGGATGAGAGCTAAATTCTGAAGTGTCATCATTAGATTCCTCTCCATGTATGTCTATCATTGAAGCAAATTCATTTTTAACGGTTTCATAATCTACGTTAAACTGATTAAGAGATAAGGTTACGATACTATCTTCGTCTTTAAGCATAGAAAGAAGTAAGTGAATAGTTTTGATTTCTACGCTTTTAAATATCATTAACTCTAAATGAGCTAATTTTACAGCTCTAGCAGCTTGTTTTTTTAACTCTAAATTATTTGAATTTGTGAACTCACTTTTTTCATTATTAACAATTGAGCTTTCAACAATCTTTCTAAGTGCTGTTAAATCAACATCTAAGGCTTTGAGAATTATCACAGCAGAACCATTACCTTCTCTCAATATTCCGAGTAAAAAGTGTTCTGGTCCAATAGCATTATGACCTAGCCTAAGCGCCTCTTCTCGGCTAAAGCTGAGAACCTCATTAAGTCTGGGTGAAAATTTAGAATCCATATAATTTAAAGAGTTTACTTAAAGTTTACAAATTAATGATTAGATTGAGAATTTGACAATAAATCTTCCTTTGATTTATCAACATTTAATGTGTTGATAATTATTGATTTTTTTTGGAGCTTGACAAAGAGTGATTAGTTAAATTCGTGAATTAAATATAAACATTAAAATTTAATTTTTATGCTTGACGGAGAGAAAATCATTCCTATTAACATTGAAGAAGAAATGAAATCAAAGTACATTGATTATTCAATGTCTGTAATTGTTTCTAGAGCGTTGCCTGATGTTAGAGATGGTCTAAAACCTGTTCATCGCAGGGTATTGTATGGTATGCACGAATTGGGTGTAACTTCAACAAAAGCCTATAAAAAATCAGCTCGTATTGTAGGTGAAGTTCTTGGTAAATTTCACCCGCATGGTGACACTTCTGTATATGACACAATGGTTAGAATGGCTCAAGAATGGTCATTACGCTACATGTTGGTAGATGGTCAAGGAAATTTTGGTTCTATTGACGGAGACAGTCCTGCTGCCATGCGTTACACTGAAGCACGTTTGAGAAAAACTGCTGAAGAGTTACTCTCTGATATTGATAAAAATACAGTTGATTATCAACTTAATTTTGATGATACCATAAAAGAGCCTGTTGTATTACCTGCCAGGATTCCTAACTTACTTTGTAATGGAACATCAGGTATTGCTGTAGGAATGGCTACTAACATGGCGCCTCATAACCTTTCAGAGGTTGTTGATGCTACCATTGCATATATAGATAATAGAGATATTGATACACAGGGTCTTATGAAGCACATTAAAGCTCCTGATTTTCCTACCGGTGGTATCATATATGGATATGAAGGTGTTAGAGATGCTTTTGAAACTGGAAGAGGAAAAGTAGTGATGCGTGCCAAAACAACTTTCGAAGAAGTAGGAAACAGAGAAGCTATTATTGTTTCTGAAATTCCATACATGGTTAATAAGGCTGATATGATTAAGAAAACAGCAGATTTAATCAATGATAAAAAACTTGATGGTATATACGATATTCGAGACGAATCAGATAGAAAAGGTATGCGAATTGTTTATGAACTTAAAAGAGATGCAATACCTAATATTGTTTTAAATAAACTGTTCAAATACACACAATTACAATCCTCTTTTAGTGTCAATAATATTGCTCTTGTAAATGGACGTCCAGAACAGTTAAACCTCAAACAAATTATAGGTCATTTTGTAGATCATAGGCATGAAGTTGTAGTAAGAAGAACATCTTACGAACTTGAACAGGCCGAGAAAAGAGCTCACGTACTTGAAGGTTTATTAATAGCTTTAGATAATTTAGACGCTATCATAAAAATGATTAGAGCTTCTAGAACTCCTGAGGATGCTAGAAATGGATTAATGACTAGTTTTAAATTGTCAGAAATTCAAGCAAAAGCTATTCTCGATTTAAGACTTCAAAAGTTAACTGGTCTTGAAAGAGATAAACTCAAAGAAGAATACGATGAATTGATGAAAACCATTGCCTTTTTGAAAAATATCTTAGAGAATGAAAATATTAGAATGGATATTATCAAAACTGAATTGAATGAAGTGAAAGAAAAATACGGTGATGAAAGACGCTCTTCAATTGAATATGGGGGTGGTGATTTCAGAATTGAAGATATAATTCCAGATGAAGAAGTCGTAATTACGATTTCACATTTAGGTTATGTTAAAAGAACTAAGCTTACTGAATATAAATCTCAAAATAGAGGAGGGGTTGGATCTAAAGGAGCTACCACAAGAGATGCTGATTTCTTAGAAGATATGTTTGTCGCAAATAACCACGATTATATGCTTTTCTTTACAGAAAAAGGAAGATGTTTCTGGTTAAGAGTATTTGAAATTCCTGAAGGGGCTAAAGCAACCAAAGGAAGGGCTATTCAGAATATGATCAATATTCCATCTGATGATAAAGTGATGGCTTTTATAAACACCAAGGATCTAAAAGATGAAGACTATGTCAATACTCATTATGTTGTTATGTGTACTAAAAAAGGAGTGGTCAAAAAGACATCTTTAGAGTCGTATTCGAGACCTAGACAAAATGGTATTAATGCCATTACTATTAGAGAAGAAGATCAGTTATTAGAAGCTAAATTAACAACAGGAAATTCCCAAATTATGTTAGCGGTCAGATCTGGTAAAGCCATTCGATTTGAAGAAGAAAAGGTTAGGCCAATGGGAAGGACTGCTTCTGGTGTAAGAGGTGTTACTTTAGCTAATGATAATGACGAAGTAGTTGGTATGATTTGTGTTAACGATTTTGAATCTGATGTACTAGTTGTTTCTGAAAATGGATATGGTAAGCGTTCAAGCATTGAAGATTACAGAATTACCAACAGAGGAGGAAAAGGAGTTAAAACTATCAACGTAACTGAAAAAACAGGTAACCTTATTGCTTTGAAAAATGTAACTGATGAAAATGATCTTATGGTTGTCAATAAATCAGGAATAACTATTAGAATTTCAGTTGCAGACTTGCGTCAAATGGGTAGAGCAACTCAAGGTGTTAGAATTATCAAACTAAGAGAAAAAGATTCTATTGCTGCTGTTGCAAAAGTACCAGCGGTAAATAATGAAGAAGAAGAACTGAAAGATGGTCAAACAGAATCAACTGACAACACCGAAAGCTCAACCTCTGAAGAATAAATTAAGCAACTAATTTTTATATTTATTATAACACTCAATTAAACGGCACTTATTGCCGTTTTTTTGTTTTAAATTTACACCTCTAAAATTAAAATAATAATGAAAAAAAATTTATTGCTAGTTTGTTTATTATTTACATCAGCTTTGATGTATTCACAAACTTTGATAAACAAAATTACTCCTACAAACAATTATGATATAGCTTACGAAGTATGGGAATTAGATAATGGGCTCACAATAATAGTCCATGAAGATGATTCTGACCCTATGGTACATGTAGAAGTAACTTATCATGTTGGTTCTAACAGAGAGCAAATAGGTATTACGGGCTTTGCACATTTCTTTGAGCATATGATGTTTCAAGGTTCTGATAATGTGGGTGATGACGAGCATTTTAAAATAATTTCAGAAAGTGGCGGTACTATGAATGGTACAACCAACAGAGACAGAACTAACTATTTTGAAACAGTACCTAGCAATCAACTTGAAACTGCATTATGGTTAGAAGCCGATAGAATGGGTTTTCTATTAGACGCAGTAACAGTAGAAAAATTTGAAAATCAAAGGGATGCTGTTAAAAATGAAAAAATGCAGAATCAGGTCAATGTACCATATGGAATGTTTTGGGAAATAAAAGACCAAACTTTATATCCACAAGGGCATCCTTATTCATGGCCTACAATAGGATATGTTGATGATTTAGATAGAGTTACTGTTGATGACTTAAAAGATTTTTTTATGCGTTGGTATGGCCCAAATAACGCCTATTTAGTTGTTGCAGGTGATGTTGAGACAGAAGATGTTTTAGAACTATCAAAAAAATACTTTGGCCCAATTCCAAGAGGTCAAGAAGTAAGAGATTTAAGAGTAGCTAGAGTAAATTTACCACAGAACAAGTATAGAAAATTTGCTGATAGAATATATTTTCCAATGGCTGCTTTTGTATATCCAACTATACCAAATTTTCATAAAGACGAACCTGCTTTAGACGCTTTAGCTGATATGATGGGAGGGGGGAATAACTCTTTATTTTATAAAGAATTTGTTAAAACGGAAAGAGCTGTACAAGCCTCTGTAAGTCATCCTTGTTCTGAATTATCAGGAGAGTTTTTAGTTCAAATTATTTCTTATCCAGATTACACATTTGCTGAAACAGAAGAAAAAATCAATACTCTAATTAATAACTTTGAAGAATACATTACTGAAGAGGCTTTAGAGCGTTTTAAATCAACAATGAGGTCTGATATTATTGATGGTCTTTCTAGTGTCAGAGGTAAAGCTTCTCAATTGACGTCATGGGCATATTTATTAGATGAGCCACACAATTTTAGTAAGGAAATTGAGAGATACGAAGCAGTTACGATTGAAGATGTTAAGAAAGTCTACAGAAAGTACATAATGAATAAAAATTCAGTAGGTATAGAATACTTTCCATTGCCACCATTTTCTGAAGACTCCGTTCAAAGTATTAATCCTTTTGCGCACGTTCCATATAAAAAAGACCCTCAGTATGATGGTCTAACTTATACTAAGCCTACTGATACATTTGATCGTTCTGTAAGACCTACAGCACCAGCTGCTAAAGCGGTTTCTGTACCAGTATATTATGAGTTTAATGTTAATCAATTAGCTGGTGAAAACAAAAATAGTATACCAGTAATTGGTGCAGAAAATAATGAAGTTCCTAAAGTGAATATTTTGATTACTCTAGAAGGAGGAGATTTACTTATTGATAATCCTAAAAAAGCTGGATTATCGCAACTAACAGCTATGCTTCTTAATGAAAGTACGGAGAACTTTACAACAGAAAAGATGAGTGCTAAACTTGATAACTTGGGTAGTTCTATTTCTTTCAGCTCAGGAGATAGAACATCTTCGATTTTTGTCTCAAGTCTTGTTGGTAAAATAGATGAAACCATTTCACTTCTTGAAGAAAAACTATTTAATCCAGCCTTTGATGAGGATGATTACAAACGTATCAATAAACAATATAGAGAGTCTATTAATAATAGTAAGAAGTCAGCTCAAAATATGGCTAGACAAGCTGTGGCAGAATTGATGTATGGCAAGTCTATTAGAGGAACTATGCCATCGGTCAAAGGAGTAGAGAAAATCAAACTTTCTGAAGTAAAAGAATTTTATAAAAAGCAATACAATTCAAAACTTGCTAGTGTAGTTGTAGTTGGTGATGTAACTAAAGAAGAAATGTTACCAAGATTACAATTCTTAAATAAATGGGAGGGAAGTGATGTTCTCATTAATAAGAACTTACCAATTGGAGAAATTGAAGGTAAAACCATTTATTTAGTTCATAAACCTGGTCCTCAATCAATTATTACACTTGCCCATAAAGGTTTAAAGTATGATGTTGATGGTGATTATTATAAAGCTGGAGTTATGAATTTTCCATTAGGAGGAGCTTTTAGTAGTCGTTTAAACCTTAATTTAAGAGAAGATAAGGGATATACATACGGTATTCGATCTGGATTCAATGGAAATGATACTGATGGTATGTTTAGTATAAGTACATCTGTACGTTCTGAAGCGACTGATAGCGCCCTTACTGAAATCTATAAAGAATTCGAAAACTATATAACTGAAGGAATAAATGAAGAAGAATTAGCGTTTACAAAGAACTCAATTGCTAATTCCGATGCTTTAAGGTATGAAACAGCATTTCAGAAGTCAAGATTCTTAGCTCGTATTCAGCGTTATGGTCTTGATGGCAATTATACCAAAAAGCAAAAACAAATGTTAAATGATATGACTGTAGCAGATGTTAAATCAATAGCAAATAAATACTTAAAAAAGGATGACCATATTGTTGTCGTTGTTGGTAATAAATATGCTTTGAAAGATAAACTTCAGAAGTTCGGAAAAGTCACAGAATTAAAAATTAAATAAATGAAAGTATCTAAGATTATTATTTTTTCGCTAGTTTTTTTATTAAATATTAGCGCATACGCTCAAAAAAGTAATGTAAACACTGCATCAAAAGCTTTAAAAAATGGAAATATTGAAGAAGCAATAAAATATATTGAGCTTGCTGCTGCTAATAGTAAAACAGTCAATGAACCTAGAATGCTAAATAATCGAGGCAAAATCTATTATGAAATTTATTCTAATGCTGATTATAAAGCTATGGATCCAATGGCAATTATTAAATGTGCTGAAAGTTGGATTGCTCTATATCAAAATCCAAAAGCAAAAAAATGGTTTGATGATAACGAACTAAGTAGAAATATTGCAAAAGCGGGTGTTGGATTATTTAATTCTGGAATAAACATGTATAATTCTAAAGATTATTCATCTTCAAAAAAAATGTTTAACAAGATTTTTGATTTATTTCCTCTTGATGAAAAAAACGAACTTGAAAGGAGTAATGTAACAAAAGAGAGTGTTTGGTTAAATTTATTCTATGTATCATCAGCTGAAGAAAATAATAATATATCTAAAGAGTTTTTACAAAAGCTCATTGATGTTAACTATCAAGACCCACAGATATACTATTATATGGCTAATATTTTACTAGAAGAAAATGATAGTGATGGAGCTTTAAGAATAATCAAATATGGACGTGAATTTTTCGAATCAGATGTTAATTTAATTATTGCTGAATTAAATTATTATTTGGCTCAAAGTGATTTTACTAATGCTGAAAAACTACTAAAATTAGCAGTTGAAGAAGACCCAAATAATCATAATTTATTTTTCGCATTGGGCAGTAGTTACGATGAGTTGAACGATTTTGAAAAAGCAGAAAATGCTTATTTAGAAGCTATTGATATAAAGCCAGATTTTTATGATGCACTTTACAATTTAGGTGTTATGTACTATAATAAAGGCGGTGATATGCTAAAAGATGCAAATAATATTAAAGACTTTAAAAAATATGATAAAGCAAAAAATAAAGCAAATGATATGATGTTACAAGGATTACCATTTGTCGAGAAGTGTCATAAAATAGATCCTAATGATAAAAACATTTTATTAGTATTAAAAGAATTATATTACAGAAATGGTAACGATTCCAAGTACAATGAAATCACAAAAAAATTAAAATAGTTTTTATTAATTCCAAAAATATCTATTGATGATAACATACATTTTAAAAAAGACTTTAATTGTATTATTTCTTTTCCTTTACTTTAGTAATTATGCTCAAAGATCTCACCCAATACAAAAAATAAGTAAAGTTAAAAAAGCTGAAAAAAAAGAAATTATTGATGATATAAAATTAAAAACAAAATCTTGTTTAAAATATGATGGTCTTTTCACATTTTATCAAAGCAAAAAAGATGGAAAGTCATTTATTGAAATAGACACATCACACATTGGTAAAGAATTCATTTATTTTAGTTACTTCGAAAATGGTGTTATTGATGCGGGAGCTGTTAAAGGAAGATACAGAGGTTCTAAAATTATTAAAATTGACAAATTTTTTGATAAGATTGATTTTACTGTAGAAAATACAAAATATTATTTTGATAAAGATAATCCACTTAGTAAATCCTCTAAATCAAATATAAACACACCCATAATAATTTCAGAAAAAATTATCTCAACAAGTCCTTGCAAGACTAAATTTTTAATTAGTGCAGATAATATTTTTTTAAATGAATCATTTCAACAAGTTAAATACTCTTATAATCCAAGATACAAAGGATTCAAATTAGGTAACATTAGTAAACAAAAAACAAGATTTCAAGAAATTAGAAATTATCCAGAAAATACTGATGTAATTGTAAATTACGTTTATGAAAGTAAGTACCCATCAAGCAGAGGTGGTAATGCAATTACAGATTCGCGTTCAGTTTCAGTATTAGTACAACATAGTTTAATTAAAATGCCAGATACTAATTATACCCCAAGGCTTGACGATACTCGAGTTGGTTTTTTTACAACCCAATCCAACAACATGACTACTATTGATCAAGTAAATTATCGAGATTTCATTAACAGATGGAGATTAGAGAAAAAAAATCCAAATGAATACTTATCAGAACCAATTAAACCTATAATTTTTTGGATTGAAAATACAACACCTATTGAACTAAGAAAAATAATAAAGGATGGAGTAGAATCATGGAATATTGCATTTGAAAAAGCTGGCTTTAAAAATGCAATTCAAGTAAAAGTTCAACCTGATACAGCGGATTGGGACGCTGGAGATATCAGGTATAATGTTTTGAGGTGGACCTCATCTCCTAATCCACCATGGGGTGGGTATGGTCCGTCTTTTGTTAACCCAAGGACGGGTGAAATACTCGGGGCAGACATTATGCTTGAATGGACCTATATAACAAATAGAATTGTTGCAAATGATTTATTTGTGGAGACAGAAAATTATCAACATCACAACAATCATAATAATTGCTATGCTGCTAAATATCAGCAAATTGAAAATTATTTTGGAAAAAATTATATAAAATCATTCAATCTCTCATCAGAACTTGAGAAAAAATTAGTTAAGCAGTCATTAAAAAGATTAGTTTTACATGAAGTTGGACATACACTTGGTTTAAGTCACAACTTTAAAGGTTCATTACTTCTAACTAATGATGAGCTAAATAATAAAAGTATAGTTGAAGAAAAGGGCATATGCTCATCTGTAATGGAGTATCCTGCAATCAATATAGCTGCAGACTCCGCAAATCAAGGATTATTTTTTGATGTGAAACCTGGAGTATATGATATTTGGGCAATTGAGTTCGGATATTCAAGTTATCAAACAAAAGAAAAGGAAAAAGAATTAATTTCAAAAATACTTTCAAGATCAATAGAAAAAGAACTTGCTTTTGCCAATGATGCATTTGATATGAGATCACCAGGAAAAGGAACAGATCCTGACGCTATGATTTATGATTTGTCTAGCGATCCTATTCAACATTCTGTTGATAAAATATATATGATTTTAAAAATTGCTAAAAATTTAAAAGAAAACTACACTAAAAGTAACGATACATATGAAGAATTGTATCGTTCTTACAGAACATTATTATTCTCATATTATCAGTCTCTTAATATAATTTCTAGAAGAATAGGGGGGGTAAAAGTAGATTTATCTCATACAAATCAAAATTCAAATAAAAAACCTTTTGAAACTGTAGATCCCTCCATACAAAAAGAAGCTTTAAATATTATTTCTAAATATGGCTTTAGTAATAAATTTTTATTAGAGCCAGATTTAATTCCATTTCTACAGAAACAACGTAGAGGATTTACTATTTCAGATGATCCTGGAATACATGAACTTGTTTTACGCTATCAAAATAGGTTATTAGATCATCTTTTAAATGCAAAAGTTCTTAAACGAATAACTAATTCAACTTTATATGGAAATAATTATAATATTTCTAGCTATATGTTTGATCTCAAAAATTATATTTTTGATAATGGTGATTCATACAATATATCAACATTAAAACAAAATCTTCAAATTTCATTTGTAAATAGACTTTTACGCATTGTTGATGATAAATCAAATTTTGATAATATTTCTAAAGCCTCAGCATACAATAATTTAGAATGGCTGTTAAATAATATTAATTCTATTTCTGGAAATATTTCTACTAGACAACACAATAAGTATATTAAATACATCATTAATACTCAGTTAAAGAGGAAATAAGTTTTACTTTTTCATGGTGAGTTACTTTTTGTTATTACTTAACATAATATTAATTATCGTTCATTATATATTGATTATTAGAAAAGAACGCATGATTGCTATTAAATTTTTCATTTACATCAATTCGTCTAGTTCTAACCAGCGCATTGTCTTGTCATCTAATTCTTGTATTATTTCTGCTAATTTTTCACTTTTTTCATTGATATCTAGAAATGACAAACCATCTTTAATTAAATCTTCCTCTAATTCTTTTTTAGTCGTTTCTAAGTTCTCAATATCTTTTTCTAATTGTTCGTATTCGTATTTATCTTTGTAACTAACTTTATTAGAACCTTTAGATTTTGTTTTTTGTTTGTTTTCTACACAAGAATTTGTCTTTTTATTTTTTTCTTGTTCTACTTGTTTTTCTCTGTATTCTGAATAACTGCAGTACTCGTTTTTTATAATGCCATCACCTTCAAAAACAAAAAGATGATCGGTGAGTTTATCCATAAAATACCTATCGTGCGACACTATTATCAAGCAACCAGAAAATTGTAATAAAAACTCTTCTAATTTATTAAGAGTTAACAAATCTAAATCGTTGGTTGGCTCATCGAGAATTAAAAAGTTAGGATTTTTCATCAATACCATTAATAAATAAAGTCTTCTTTTTTCTCCACCACTTAGTTTTGAAACAAAAGTATATTGTGTTTTAGGAGGAAACATAAAATGTGTTAACATTTGTGATGCTGTTACTTTTTTACCATTAGCCATTACAATTACTTCTGCAATGTCTTTTAGTGAATCAACAACTCTTTTATCTTCTTTTAATTGTATTCCCTTTTGAGAGAAATAACCATAAACAATAGTTTCTCCAACATTTACTTTACCACTATCAGCTATTTCATTTTGAGTAAGTATATCTAAAAAAGTGGACTTCCCCACACCATTTTTACCAACTATTCCTATACGTTCTCCCTTTTTGAAAGTATAGTCAAAGCCATTGAGTATTTTTATATCACCATAACTTTTGTAGACTTTCTTTAGTTCAAGTATTTTACCCCCTATCCTACTCATTTTTATTTCTAGTTTAAGCTCATGCTTAACTTTAATTTTAGAGGCTTTTTCTTTTATATTATTGAAGTTATCTATTCTTGACTTGGATTTGGTAGTACGTGCTTTTGGAGAGCGTCTCATCCACTCTAATTCTTTTTTCAACAACTTGCCAGTCTTTGACAAATTAGTGTGGTATATAGCTTCTCTTTCGGCTCTTTTTTCAAGAAAATAGGCGTAGTTACCATTGTGATGATACAATCTACTATTTTCTAGTTCTAAAATATGATTACAAACTCTATCTAAAAAATACCTGTCATGAGTTACCATGAGCAATGTAATTTTTTGCTGTTGTAAAAACTTCTCTAACCATTCAATCATTTCTACATCTAAATGGTTTGTAGGCTCATCAAGTAAAAGTAAATCAGGTTCGTTGAGTAGTAGTAAGGCTAAGGATAAGCGTTTCTTTTCCCCTCCTGATAAATCACTAACTTTTTGTGTTAAATCACTAATATTAAATCTAAATAATATTTGTTTGATACGACGTTCATAATCCCAAGCATTTGCCTTGTCCATTTTATCAGTTAAATCTTCTAAAGTTTTACTGTTCAGAGAGTTATTACTAATTTCAATTTGTTTTAAGACTCTTTGATATTCCTTTATTAACAAGCTAATATCAGTTTGGTTTTCGGTAATTAATTCCTCAATAGTATGATTAGCATCAAAATTGGGTTCTTGAGCAAGGTAAGCGACTTTTATTCCTTTCCTCAGCGTTACAGTACCTTTATCTGAAATATTTTGACCAGCTATAATCTTGAGAATACTCGATTTTCCAGTACCATTATTGGCTATTAAAGCCATTTTATCTCCTTGGTTTAATCCAAATGTCAAACCTTCAAATAAGATGCGTTCACCGTAGTTTTTACTTAAATTTTCAACAGATAAATAGTTCATATTACACTGTTTTTTCCAGCAAGATATCCAGTAGTCCAAGCTGATTGAAAATTAAATCCGCCATTAACACCATCTATATCCAATATTTCTCCACAAAAATATAGACCTTTATGAGTCTTACTTTCCATAGTATTTATTTTGAATCTCTATTAACTCTAAGTTCTCTACCGTCAATGTAAATACCTTTAAAGCTGTTGGCTAGATTTTTAGAATGGCGACTATCTACCTCAAAAAAGCTACATTTTTTTTGTAAGTCAATATCGCCAACATCTGATTTACGAATTTTTGCTGTTTCCGAAATAAAATCTACTAAATCAGATTTACTTACTCCATCTAATTTACCTACATTAATAAAGAATCTAGTACCTTTCTTATTTGATTTTTTACACTTTTTATCAGCTTTGTCATTTATTTTGAAATCTGACTTGGAGCGGTCTCTTTTAACTGATTTTCTGTTACGCCCTTTACTTCTTCTGTCAGAATATCCTCTAGATGAACGCTTTGAAGCTTTTTCACTTTCATTTAAATCTTTACCCTTTTTATTGTAGTTTAAAGAATCGATTTCTTTAGAAACTAATTTTTCTACAAGTTCTTCATAACTTAAAGAGCCCAAAAGCATTTGAATATCAGTTAATAATTTACCGTTTAAATCTTTTCTAATAGGTGAGTTTAAAAGATTGCTTGCCCATTTACTGAGGCGTATGTTAAGTATGTCTTCAACGCTTGGGATACTTATTTTATCAATTTTCAATTTAAGAGCTTTTTCAAGTCCATCTAATTTTCTCATATCCCTGTTGGTAAGGATAGATAATGAAATCCCTTTCTTACCTGCTCTAGCTGTACGACCACTTCTGTGTGTATAATAGGATGGATCGTCAGGAAGAGCATAATGTATAACATGTGTTAAATCATTGACATCTATTCCCCTTGCAGCGACATCAGTTGCAACCAATACTTGTAATGTATGGTTTTTAAATCGCTTCATAACTCTATCTCTTTGGGCTTGGGATAAATCACCGTGAAGTGCTTCTGATTGGTATCCACTCTTATTTAAGTCATCTGCAAGTTGTTGGGTTTTAATCCTCGTACGACAAAATATAATACCTCTAAATTCTTCTTCCACGTCTAGAACTCTTTTAAGTCCTTCAAATTTATCCGATGATTTGACAATAGTATATTGGTGTTCTATATTTTCGTTCAACTGATTTCCATTAGAAACTTTAACTTCAACGGGCTTTGACATGTAGCTTTTAACAATATTTTTAATTTCTTTTGGCATAGTCGCTGAAAACAACCAAGTGTTTTTAGCATCACCAGTATATGAAAGAATATCATCTAAATCCTCTTTGAAGCCCATATTTAACATTTCATCGGCTTCATCTAAAACAACAAACCTTATTGTAGATAAATCCAAAATCTTTCTTCTCATTAAATCAAGAAGTCTTCCGGGAGTAGCTATAACAATTTGTGGAGTTCTCCTATTAATGTCCTTCATCTGAACAACTATGGAAGCACCACCATAGACAGATTGTATTCGAATGTTTGGTAAATATTTAGCAAAAATTTCTAATTGTCCTGCAATCTGTTGCCCTAATTCTCTAGTTGGAGCAAGAATCAATGCTTGAGTAGTTTTTTGCTCAGAATATATCCAATCTAATAAAGGCAAACCGAAAGCAGCAGTTTTTCCTGTACCAGTTTGTGCTAAACCTATAAAATCCTGAGGTTTTTCACTTAAAAGTGGAATAGATTGTTCTTGTATGGGAGATGGTTTTTCGAAACCTAGTTCAGGAAGAACTTGTAAAAGTGGTTTTGAAAGTCCTAATTCTGAGAAACTTTTCAAATTATAATAGCTTGATTAAATTTTTTTGTAAAAGTACCCTTTTTTATCTCTAAAGAACTATAAAAGTATAAAACAAAAAAAGCCTCTTCAATTGAAGAGGCTTTCTAGATAGAATAATCTAAAAAACTATGCTTTCTTTAAGAAAGGAAGACCAGTTTTTGGATTTTCAACTACTTTTTTACCAGCAGGAACTGCATCTAAACCAGTACTACGCTCGTCTTTTGAGAAATAATAAATAGTTTGAACTCTTCCAGTTGATTTTAAAGTTACGTCTTTTGAGTTAAGGTAATAAGTTGTACCTTTACTGTTAGTATGCGCAAATGCCATAATTAAAGTTTTTAAATTAAAAATTTGTTTTTCATTCTGAGGTTCAATTTATAAAAAAATTAATTCTACTAGATATTTTTATATCTTTTTTAAGAAAATAATTATTGACAATTTAAAATTTAATTTATAGACTATTTTAAAAATCTTCATTTTAGAATTTTACTAATCATTTTTTCGACTTTCTTGATTTACTAGATAAGAAAATGAATTTCAGATAATTATTTCTGATGTAATTACCATTTTAAATTTATAATAAATTGATTATCAATGTTTTACGCTTTATAAGTGTGATTTATACAATTAGACTAAATTTTATCAAAAAAATTAAAATGAAATATTAAAAACTAAGCTAAAAATTCTTATCGAAAACTATAGCTATCAAACTAGATAAAGACTAAGAACGTACTCAAATAAAAAAGTTATCAACAGAGAAAAAACGATTTACTCCAATTATTTTAAACTAAAAATAACTCGAAAGTAGTAGTCAAGAGCTAATATAATTATGAACTCCTTGTGAAAACAAATGATTTTTCAGTCGAAAAATCTTCATTAAAAACATAACCCTCGTTATTAAATGCTCTTAAATCATTTGGGTTTTTGATTTTATTCTCTAAAACGTAGCGACTCATCAAACCTCTAGCCTTTTTAGCAAAAAAACTTATGATTTTATACTGACCACTTTTCCAATCTTTAAATACAGGTGTTATAACTTTCGCTTTTAGTAATTTCATATCTATTGATTTAGAATACTCATTGGATGCAAGATTTAGTAAAAATTGTGAGTTAGTGCTTTCTAAATTATTATTTAGTTCAAAAGTAATGTGGTTAGACCAAAAATCATAAAGTGAAGATGAATTGTTTATGCTAATTTTTGTACCCATCTCAAGTCTGTAAGCTTGAATTAAATCTAATGGTTTAAGTATGCCATACAAGCCTGATAGTATTTTAAAATGAGTTTGGGCATAATCTATAGTATTTGATGTTAATGATGTAGCATCTAAGCCTTTATATACATCTCCAGTAAAAGCAAAAATTGCTTGCTTTGCATTTTGAGGGTTAAAAGGAGTCTTATAATCTTGATATCGATTGGCATTCAAAAGCCCTAAATCTTTACTTATATTCATCAATTTGGATAAATCTTCTGGTGAATAATCTTTCAATACATTAACTATCTTTTGACTTTCATCAAGAAATAGAGGTAAACTAAAATCAGAAATAGGAGCTTTATTATCAAAATCTAATGATTTTGCAGGAGAAATAATACTAATCATATATTTATATTTGTTTTTTAAAATACAAACGATTTCATTTGCAGGCTAAAATTAGACAATTTTGAGAAACTTTACACAAAAGTATAGCTTGTTGACAATGCACCTAATAGTAATTCTTTTAGGATTGACAGGTGTTCTGGGTAAGCTTATAGATACAGGTTCTACAGTACTAGTATGGTATCGCATGCTTATTGCTTTTTTATTTTTGGGTGTATATATATACATTAAATCAAACTCATTAAGAGTTTCAAAAAAGCATTTCATTCAAATAATTGGCATTGGTTGTATTGTTGCAGCTCATTGGTTATTATTTTTTGAAAGTATAAAAGTTTCCAATGTTTCTGTAGCTGTAGTTTGTATGGGCACCTCTTCCCTATTCTCTTCTGTTATAGAGCCACTTATCATTAAAAGAAAAATATATCTGAGGGAGATTATATTAGCTATTTTAGTACTTATTGCAATAGGAATTGCTATGAATGCTGACTTCTCATACTTGAAAGGATATGTATTTGGTATTGCTGCTGCATTCTTAGCTACTTTATTTACAATTTTAAATGCTCTCTATGTCGATAAGGTAGAGTCCGAAAAAATTACTTCTATTGAAATGCTGGGTGGTTTTCTTTTTGTCTGTATATATATGTTATTTTCTAATTCATTTTCTTTAGCCGATTTAGTTATTAGTTGGAATGACATACTTTACCTAGTTATATTAGGAGGTATATGTACCAGCTTTGCCTTTGTAGTTAGTGTAGAAGTTATGAAGTTCTTATCTCCTTATAATGTAATAATGGCTGTCAATCTTGAGCCTGTATATAGTATATTACTAGCATTGGTATTGTTTGGTGAATCCGAGAGTATGAATTTTTCTTTTTATCTAGGTGCAGTTTTGATTATTAGTGCAGTCAGTTTAGATGGTTATTTAAAGAAACAAGAAGATAAAAAATCTATAAAATAGAAATTAGTAATATTCGTTATAACTCTATATTTTTGATCCTAAATTTTATAAAACTATGAGAAAATACTTTTTTTATACTCTTTTGTTTTTTGTTGTCATTTGTAATAGTTCTTTTTCTCAGGAGAGCTATAGGTTTGAGGGTCAAGTTAAAGGTCTGCAAGATTCAACTTGTATGTTGGCTTATTATTATGGCGATAAACAATTTGCAAAAGATACTGCAGAAATAGACCAAGCAGGTCGGTTTGTATTTAGTGGTGATGATACATTAGATCATGGTATGTATATGGTTATATTACCAGATGGTAATTATTTTGAAATGGTAGTGACGGAAGATCGCTTTTCGTTTACTACATCTCTCGACAATTTGATTGGAGATATGAAATTTACTAATTCCTACGAAAATGAAAAGTTTTACGGATATATGCAGTTTATCTCCGAAAAGCAAAAAGCTCTTAAAGAGCTACAAGCCAAAAAAGAAAATGTTAGCGAAAAAGAAGCTAATAGTATTGATATACAGATTGAAGAAATGGGCAAAGTTGTAATGGATTTTCAAAATAATTTCACATTTAATAACCCAGACATCTTATTCAGTAAAATATTAAATGCCAGTAAAGATGTTGAAATGCCACAGTTTCCATTATTAACTGATGGCACTAATGATAAAGATTTACAGTTTAAATATTATAAATCTCACTTTTTTGACACTTTTGATTTTTCAGATGATAGATTACTAAGAACGCCTGTATTTCATAGTAAAATAAATACCTATTTAGAAAACTTAACAGCTAAAACACCGGATTCTCTCATTGTTTCTTGTGACTACCTTATCGAAAAATCAAGAGTAAATACAGACGTCTTTAGATATGTTGTTTCATATCTAACTTCTACATATGAACGTTCTAAAATAATGGGGCTAGAAAAAGTTTTCGTACATCTGGTAAATAAATATTATAAAACCAATGAGGTAACTTGGGTTGATGAAGCTCAAATGTTTAAAATTATTGATAGAGCTGAAACCATTGAGCCCCTAATGATTGGCTCTAAAGCTCCAAATTTAGTGCTTAGAGACTCCTCAGATGTTATACATGATATGTATGACATCAAGAGAGATTTAACTATGATTATTTTCTATGACCCTGATTGTGGACATTGTAAAAAAGAAATTCCTGTTATTAAGCAAAATTATGACGAATGGTTAAATGATGGAATAAGTATAGAAGTCATAGCAGTAAGTGTAGAGTTAGACCGAGAAAAATGGGTTGATTTTATTAATACATACGACATCGGCGATTGGACAAATGTTGCCGAATTTAAAACCTTTGTTGATGGTGAGTTCAATAGACAAAACGACCCTTATGTTACACCCTTTCCTTATATCAAACAATTGTACGATATAAATGGAACACCAAAAGTATATCTATTAGATAAAGATAAAAATATTTTGGTTAATGCTATAAAAGGAAATATTGGAGTAGAACAATTGTCAGAAGTTGTTCTTAAAGAGGCAAAAAAATAACAGATTTTTTTAATAATTAAATTTAATTGACAATTAGAAAAAAGGCAACTGGAGAAATGTTAGTCATTTTTTTATCTAAAGAATACATCAGTAGCGCCACCAGAATACCTCATAAAATCCGAGTCTTTAAAATCAAGCCTAAATGAGTACAATAGATTATGCACTTCTTTTCTCAATACGCCTTGGCCTCTTCCGTGAATGATTACCAATTTATGAACTTTAGCTTTTAATGCTTTATGAATGATATTTTCACACTTATCCAATTGATAGTTTACTATTTCATGATTACTCATGTGACAAAAATTGTCAAGTAAATTTTCAATATGAATATCTATTTCCCAAACTAATGGTGTTTTGGATTTGAAAATAGAATTTTTTTGCAATTTTTTAGTTAACTTTTTAAAACCATCTGGAACATAAGTAGTTTTCAAACTTTTCTCTAAGTCTTGATTAACTTTAATAATGGCATTTATTGAATGTTTTTCTTCAAAACCTTCATTAGTTAATATTATGTATGAATTTTCTAAAATTGAAATGACCTCGCCCCCTCCTTCAGAGTCCAAAAACTTAATCTTATCACCAATTCTTATTTTATTGTCCATAGTGTAAGGGGTAAAAATTAAGTTTGTTTTGTGATAACTTAAATGCTGGCATAGGTACTTTAATAAAGCTCAATATTTTTAGTGCTTTATCAAAAAACTTTTTATTAGTTTTTATCATTCTCAAATTAATATCTAAACTAGCGTAAAATTCTCTATGCGTTCCTTCTTCATCGGAGTTGCCATTATACATACCATCTGCACCATATCCAATAGCCATATTTAACCAATCTGGTAATAATGTTTTTTTAAAAGAATTAATATTAAACGATAACCAGTAGACTTGACCGTTATAATCTTTTAATGACTGTTGTAGAAAATTTGAACCTAATAAATCTGGTTTATATTTGGCGTATTCACTAGCATTGAAAGAATACTTCATTTGTATCCTTTGTTCTTTCCAAAGAAGCTCTTGACCAATAAATACAAAAGTTCCACTTGTATTTGCGATTAAATCACCCCAAGAAGCTCCCCACTCCTTCGAAAAGCCATCTAAAGTTTCAATAGTTGTTAGAAAAAATGCTCCATATAAACCACCATACCATAATGCTTTTCTTTTGCTTACACCACCCCACTCCATTAGATCATTTCCTAACATGCCAACTTGATAAGCAGTTGTGGCATGCCCTACTTTATCCATTTGTAACCAATTAGAATTGTCGTTTATCCAATGAAAACTGCTCTTAGGATAGTCCTTATACCACAAGTCGTTAAGAGCATACATAGTAATAGAATACAAAACTATTTCACTCCCAAGGGCAATATGGAATGCTCTAGTACTATCAGTTTTTTGTGCAAAACTGATTTGACTAAATAAACATATACCAACTACTAAGCTCCTCATTGTGCAAATATAGTTAGTACCTTTTTGAAATCTTACAATTTGATTTGAATTGTTTATATATCTTTGCTTAGGCTAAAAAAAAATAAGCAATGATTGAAGCTAATAATCCAAATTTAAATACTTGGTTAGACGTAACACAAAATAGTGATTTCCCAATACAAAATATCCCTTTCGGAATTGCTTTAATTGATAAATGTAAGTTAGGAGTAAGCCGAATAGGCGATACAATAATTAACCTATCAAAACTTTATGAATTAGGTGCATTTCATGATGTCCTTTCCGAAAACTATTTTGATAAAAATTTTTTAAATGATTTTCTTAAAAAGAAAAAATCAGATTGGCGTTCTGTTAGGAATAAAATTTCTGAAATTTTTACTGATGAGAAAAATATAGATAAATATACTTCTGCATTGTATGAATTAAAAGATGTAGAAATGTGTATGCCTTTAAAAATTGGAGATTACACAGACTTTTATTCTTCTCGGCAACATGCTTATAATGTTGGCTGTATGTTCAGAGACCCAGACAATGCATTGTTGCCAAATTGGCAACATATTCCTGTTGGTTACCATGGTCGTTCATCTTCGATAGTACTTTCTGGAACAGATATTTACAGACCTAAAGGTCAACAATTACCTATCGACGCTAAAGCACCTGTTTTCGGACCTTGTAAATTACTTGATTTTGAATTAGAAATGGCATTCATAACTGGCGAAGGAAAACCTTTAGGCGATTCTATTTCAATTGATGAAGCTGAAGATTATATTTTCGGAATGGTGATTTTCAACGATTGGTCTGCAAGAGATATTCAGAAATGGGAATATGTTCCATTAGGTCCTTTTTTGGCTAAAAACTTTGCCTCTTCCATTTCACCTTGGATTATTACTTTAGATGCATTAGAACCATTTAGATGTATAGGCGAAAAACAAGAGCCTGAAGTTCTACCATATCTAAAATACACAGGTAATAAAAATATTGATATCAATTTAGAAGTTCAAATAGAGTCCGATAACTTTTCAGCACATACTGTCTCAAAATCTAATTACAAATATATGTATTGGAATATGAATCAGCAATTAGCTCATCATACCGTAAATGGCTGTGATATTCATGCTGGTGATATGATGGCTTCAGGAACTATTTCCGGAAATGATGAAAGTGCTTATGGCTCAATGTTAGAGCTTTCCTGGAAAGGTACAAAGCCTTTGTTAATGCCCGATGGTAGTGAACGTAAATTCATAAATGATGGTGATACAGTTATAATGAAAGCACATAGTTTAAAGAACAATGTTAGAATTGGATTTGGTGAAGTTAGAACAAAAGTACTACCCTCTAAATAGTTTTCGCTTTGCAGTCTATTGATCTTGACATAGAAAGAAAAGAAATTCTCAACAGATATAGAGGGTTGCTTAGAGATTGTAGAGATAAAACTAATAAGGAAGACAAAAAAAGTATTCGTAAAGCATTTAACATTGCTGTTGAGGCTCATAAAGATATGCGTCGTAAATCTGGTGAGCCATACATTTATCATCCTATTGATGTTGCAAGAATTTCTGCTAAAGACATTGGCTTAGGTACAACTTCCATTATATGTGCTTTATTACACGATGTTGTTGAGGATACCGATTATACCTTAGAGGATATTGAACGTATTTTTGATTCTAAGGTAGCAAGAATTATAGACGGATTAACAAAAATTTCTGATGTGTATGATCAAAACGTATCTATGCAAGCTGAAAATTTTAGAAAGATGCTTCTAACCTTATCTGATGATGTAAGAGTTATCCTTATTAAATTAGCAGATAGATTGCATAATATGCGTACACTTAGCTCTATGCCTAAACATAAACAATTGAAGATTGCCTCTGAAACATTATATCTGTATGCTCCTCTTGCTCATAGATTAGGACTTTATGCAATTAAAACTGAGTTAGAAGATTTAGGATTAAAATTTACAAAATCAGAAATTTATAAGGCTATTTCAGAGAAGTTAGCTGAAAGCAAAAGATCTAGAGTACGTTACATCAATAAATTTACAATTCCTTTAAAAGAAGAATTAAACAAGCAAGAATTCAAATACAATATTAAAGGTAGGCCAAAGTCTATTTTTTCTATTCGAAATAAAATGTTGAAACAAGGGGTTGAATTTGAAGAAGTATTTGACAAATTTGCTATTCGAATTATCGTAAACGCTAAACCAGAAGACGAAAAAGCTTTTTGCTGGAGAGTTTACTCTATTGTTACTGATTTTTATATGCCAAATCCAGACAGATTGAGAGATTGGATTTCAACCCCAAAAGCTAATGGATATGAAGCTCTACACACAACTGTAATGGGACCCAATGGAAAATGGGTAGAAGTACAAATCCGAACTGAAAGAATGGACGATATTGCTGAAAAAGGCTTTGCTGCACATTGGAAATACAAAGATTCTTCGTCAAAAGAATCAAATCTTGATAATTGGATTAACAGAATAAGAGAATTATTAGAAAATCCTGATTCTAATGCCATAGATTTTGTGGACAATTTTAAAATGAATCTTTACTCTGAAGAGATATTCATTTTCACTCCAAATGGCGACTTAAAAACATTACCTAAAGATGCCACACCAGTTGACTTTGCATATGAAATACACACAGAAGTTGGTAGTCATTGCTTAGGAGCTAAAGTCAATGGTAAACTAGTACCATTTTCTCACACACTAAAAAGTGGAGACCAAGTAGAAATTATTACATCAAACAAACAATCGCCAAAAGAAGATTGGTTGAGTTTTGTAAAAACTTCTAGAGCAAAGTCAAAAATTAAAAACGCTTTAAAAGAAGAAAAAAAGAAAATTGGACAAGAAGGAAAAGCAATATTGTCAAGGAAATTAAGGCATATAAAAATTAATTTTAGTCATAAGACCGAAAATGAAATGTTAAAGTTTTTTAACCTTAAAAACAGCTTAGACATGTACTATCTATTTGGTGTTGGCAAGCTGAACAACAAGCATATTCGTTCTTATGTAAACACCAAAAATCAGGGTTGGTATGGTTTACTTAAAAGTAAAATTTCTAAGAAAGATCAAAAAAATATTGATAGCAGTGCAACAGTAAAACGTGCCAACAGTCAACCTGTTATACTTTTTGGTAATGATGAACAAATCCTTGATTACAAAATTGCTAAATGCTGTTCGTCAATAGGTGGCGATGAGATATTTGGGTTTACAACTATAAACGAGGGGATAAAGGTTCATAATGTAAATTGTCCTAATGCTATTCAGCTACAATCAAGATATGCTTACAGAATTTTAAAAGCTAAATGGGCAACTGTTGAAAATTTAGAATACTCTGCTGTTTTACGTATAAATGGTTTTGATCAAATTGGTTTAGTCAACAAAATAACTAAACTCATTTCTAACGAGATGAATGTGAACATTTCATCAATTAATATTGAAACAAATAATGGAATTTTTGATGGTAGAATTTCTGTAATTGTAATAAATAAATTCCATCTTGAAAATCTTATTAATAAATTAGAGAGTATCGATGGTGTTGAGTCGGTAGAACGTCTTTAAAAGGTGTTGAAAATTAGTCTTTTTTTTTAAAAAAAAAGTTATTTTTACTTTTTACATTATTTAATATGTCAAAAATCGAATCGACTTCATCAGTTATAGAAATTTTTACTCAATATCTTGAGAAAAACGGTCAGCGTAAAACTCCTGAGCGTTTTGCTATTTTACAAGAAATTTATGATCATGACGGTCATTTTGATATAGAAACTCTATACATTAAAATGAAAAATAAAAAATATAGAGTAAGCAGAGCAACTTTATATAATACAATTGAGTTATTAATTGAAAGCAAATTAGTTAGAAAACATCAATTTGGAAAAAATCAATCTCAATACGAAAAATCTCTTATAAGCGGCCAACACGATCACCTTATTTGTAATAAATGTAACAAAGTTATTGAATTTTGTGATCCTAGAATTCAAAACATAAAAGACACTGTCGAAAACGTACTTAACTTTAAAATAATTAACCACTCTTTGAATTTCTACGGTGAATGTAAAGACGAAAATTGTCAATCTGAATAATAAATATATATAAATGTCGGTAGATGTATTGCTAGGCCTACAATGGGGCGATGAAGGAAAAGGTAAAATTGTTGATGTGCTAACTCAAGACTATGATATTATTGCTCGTTTTCAAGGTGGTCCTAATGCTGGTCACACTCTTGAATTTGATGGTATTAAGCATGTGTTACATACTATCCCGTCAGGTATATTTCATAAAAATGCCATTAACATAGTGGGTAATGGAGTGGTGATAGACCCTATTATTTTCAAAAGAGAAGTAGATGCTCTTAATAAGATGCATGTTGACTTACATGAGAAATTATTACTTTCAAAAAAAGCTCATCTAATTCTACCTACTCATAAAATATTAGACGCTGCCTCGGAAAAAGCGAAAGGTAAAAGTAAAATAGGCTCAACTCTAAAAGGAATAGGACCTACCTACATGGATAAAACAGGTAGAAATGGTTTGAGAGTAGGTGATATCAATTCATCTGAATTTAAGAATCGTTATGATAATCTTGTTGCTAAACATAGTAAAATGTTGAACAATGATTTTATGGATTTTGACTTAGATAGTTTAGAAAAAAAATGGTTTGAAGGCATAGAAATATTAAAGTCATTTACTCATATTGATAGCGAACATTATTTACACAAAGCACAAAAAAATGGTAAAAAGATTTTAGCTGAAGGCGCACAAGGCACTTTATTAGATATTGACTTTGGCTCCTATCCTTTTGTTACCTCTTCTAATACTATATCAGCAGGGGCTTGTACTGGCTTAGGAATAGCTCCTAATAAAATTGGAGATGTCATTGGTATTTTTAA
The DNA here is from genome assembly GCA_964004705.1 of uncultured Flavobacteriales bacterium. GTDB lineage: Bacteria > Bacteroidota > Bacteroidia > Flavobacteriales > UBA7312 > UBA8444. The sequence continues at coordinate 58,117 of CAXFOQ010000001.1, forward strand.
AGCGTATTGTACAAGAGTTGGTAGCGGTCCATTTCCAACTGAATTATTTAATGAAGTAGGCGAATTCATTGGAAAGGTTGGTAATGAATTTGGTGCAACTACTGGAAGAAAAAGACGTTGTGGCTGGATAGATATACCCGCACTTAAATACGCTATTACAATAAATGGCGTTACTAAGTTAATGATGATGAAAGCTGACGTGCTTAGTAATTTGAAAAATATTCAAGTTTGTACTCACTATAAATATAATGGAAAATTAATTGACTATTTACCATTTGATGCTAGTGAAGATTCTATCGAGCCTGTTTATAAAGAGTTAGCCGCATGGGAAGAAGATTTAACTCAATTGTCTTCTATTGACGATGCTCCATCACAATTAATAGATTATATCGACTTTCTTGAAAAAGAATTAGAAACACCAATTGTTGTGGTTTCTGTTGGTCCAAATAGAACTCAAACTATTTACAGATAATCATTTGATTCTACTCAGAAATATATTATTAATGATAGTATTCATTAATGTGATATATGCTCAAGAAAAAAGTCAATTAGAGATTATTAATGCTAATTACACCTATTTTGATCAAAGTAAATACCCAGATATTCGAAGACTAGTTGGTGATGTTACTTTCATGCACGAAGGTGCTATAATGAATTGCGATAGTGCTTGGTATTACTTTAATGAAAATCGTTTTGAAGCTTATAGTAATATACATATAAATAAAGGAGATAGTATACATTTATATGGAGCAAAGTTAGATTATAATGGTTCTAACAACAAAGCAATAGTGCGACAAAATATTGTGTTGAAGGATAAGGACATGCAATTAAAAACAGAAGAATTACATTATTTCTTAAAAACAAATATCGCTTCATATTATTCAGGAGCAATAATCACAAACAAAGAAAATGTTTTAAAAAGTCGAAAAGGAGATTATCTTTCATCTTCAAAAACTATAGTCTTTAAAAGCGATGTTACTTTAGATAATCCTGAATATCTCATTGAGTGTGACACCCTACACTACAATACAGAATCAGAGATAGCCTATTTTTATGGGCCTACAACCATTAAATCTGAGAGCAACTTCATTTATTGTGAAGACGGTTGGTATAATACACTTACCGATATATCTAAATTTAGTGGTAATGCTTATTTATATAGTGATAATCAAAAACTATCTGGAGATGTCTTATTTTATGATAGAAAAAATGGCTATGGCAAAGCATTGAATAATATAACTATAAAAGATACAACCAATAATTTCACAATCCATGGTCATAAAGCTGAATATTTTGAAAAATTAGATAGTTCAATAATTTCTATAAAACCCTTGTTAGTGGCTGATTTTGATGATGACACCTTATTCCTTCATTCAGATACTATAATTGCCACTTTAGATAGCTTACAACATCAGCAAATCAAAGCTTTCACAGGTGTAAAATTTTATAGTAAAAATTTACAAGGCAAATCTAGAGTAATATTTTACTATATGAATGATTCAACTATTCAAATGTTTAACGACCCAATACTTTGGTCGGACAATTATCAATTAAGCTCAGAACATATAATATTAGAAATTAAAAATAATAATATTGATAAAATGAATCTCTTACAAAATGCTTTTATCATTTCTGAAGACAGCTTGGATTTATATAACCAAATTAAAGGAAGAAATATGATAGGTATCTTTAAAAGAAATGAACTACATAAAATTAATGTTAGAGGTAATGGACAAGCCGTTTATGTCATCAAAGATGAGGAAGATAAAATTTCTGGAATAAATGCGGTTATTTGTAGTCAAATGAATATATACGTGGATAAAAAAGAAATACATCAGATATCTTTTCAAAAACAGCCTAATGCAACCATTTTTCCAATTGAAGAATTACCACAAAAATGGAAAAAACTGAAAGGATTTAATGAGCGTTATTCGGAACGTATAATTGAAAAAGAAGATATTTGGGATTAATCAGCATATCTTGCTAGCCAACTTTCTGATAATGGCACTTTCCACTTACTTTCATATTCAATTTTGGTGCTTACCAAATTATCATAAACAATTGTTTGCGGAGTAAGTATTTTTTTAAACTCAGCTATGGGTAATACCTTGGTTGATTCACCGTCTAAAAAGGCAATATTCATTCTATTAAAAAAGTCGATATTGTATTTATTAGCGATAGCTTTTATCACCGCTACAGAACTATCTATAGAACAACCACTTGCCGACTGCTTATTTTCATCTACAAACAAGCAAATGAACCAATCGTGTATCTGAAATGAACAATGCAATGCCGTGCCGTGGGTATTCCAATTATTACATAATTCGATTAGTTGACTTTCTAAATCTGTCTTTTCAGCAGAACTAAAGGTCCTATCAGATTGATAAATCCATACTCTAGCATCAGAGCTAATTTTGTTATAAGGAACGTACATGTTTAAAGGTCTTGAGCTTGAGCAATCATTTCAGCAATATCCATAACTTGAATGTCATTTTCTTTCTCTTTATTTTTGATACCGTCAGTCATCATTGTATTACAAAATGGACAACCTGTAGCAATAAATTCGGGTTTTACTTCCAAAGCATCTTCTGTACGCTCAATATTAATGTCTTTATTGCCTTTTTCTGGCTCTTTAAACATCTGAGCACCTCCAGCACCACAACATAAGCCTTTAGCTTTGCAACGTTTCATTTCAACCAATTCGGCATCAAGTTTCTTAATCAATTCTCTAGGCGCTTCATAAATATTATTAGCTCTACCTAAATAGCAAGGGTCATGAAAAGTAATTCTCTTTCCTTCAAAACTTCCTCCTTCAATAGTTAGTTTATTATTATCTAACAACTCTTTAAGTAATTGTGTATGATGAACTACATCATATTTTCCACCTAAGTCAGCATATTCATTTTTTATTGTATTGAAGCAATGTGGACAAGCTGTAACAACTTTTTGAATTTCATAAGCATTCATTACTTCAATATTTGCCATAGCTTGCATTTGGAATAAAAATTCGTTTCCAGCTCGTCTTGCAGGATCACCACTACAACTTTCTTCAGTACCAAGAACAGCAAACTTGACATTTGCTTTATTTAAAAGTTTGACAAATGCCTTTGTAATCTTCTTTGCTCTATCATCAAAACTTCCTGCACAACCAACCCAAAAAAGAACTTCTGCTTTTTCTCCGTTAGCCATGAGTTCTGCCATCGTTGGTACTACTAATTCACTCATATCTTATTTTTCAAATACTTGAATAGTTACATTTTTTTCTACTAAATCTGTAAATTTACCTTCATATCGGGTAGCTCTCACCAAGTGATTATCTATCCAATGGTAATTCCCTCCTCTTGGTTTACCCATGAGCATACCATGGTATTTGAATCCGTGTTTTTTCAACCATATTTCTGTTATTTCTCGGTGTTCTTCAATTCGAGAGGTAAAAAAGGTAATGATGTGTCCTTCATCATACCATTTATTTAACGTCACTAATGCATCTGGATATAATTCTGCTGTAGCCATTCTTTCAGGCTCTTCATTTGGGATATCGTCACATATAGTACCATCGATATCAATCATATAATTCTTAATATGTTCTGGTAATACTGGACTTATAAGTTGTCCATCTACAATTTTATCTTCTAAATTAATCTTGTTATTCATCTTTCCAATTCAGTCGGTCTGACATAGAAAATTGCCATGGCGCACCATTATTTTCTATGTTAGTAAATATATTATTCAATTCCATCGGTGCGGCTGATTCTTCCATCACTAAATATCTTCTCAAATCTATTATTATTGATAAAGGATCAATATTTATTGGACAGGCATTTACGCAGGCATTACATGAGGTACAAGCCCATAATTCTTCTTTAGTTATTAAATCTAATAAAGATTTGTTATCGTTAAAAGTTTTCCCTTCTTTGTCAATTCCTTTTCCTACTTCTTCTACTCTATCTCTAACATCCATCATAATTTTTCGTGGAGAAAGTAATTTTCCCGTTTGATTTGCTGGGCATTCAGAAGTACAACGACCACATTCTGTACAACTGTATGCATTCATTAATTGAATCCAACTTAAATCTTGAATATCTTTAGCACCAAAGCGTTCTGGTAAAGTATCATCACTATCAGCAAAAGAGTCTATATTAGGGTCTAGCATCTTTTTAACCTCATTAGTCACCGAATCCATATTTGCTAATTTTCCATCAGCTTCTATGTTAGAATAATAAGTATTTGGGAAAGCTAAAATGATATGTAGATGCTTAGAAATGACTAAGTAATTTAAAAACGCTAAAATGCCTACAATGTGAAACCACCAACAAATACGTTCAATTAAAATCAAACTGCTTTCAGAAAAATTATTAATTAAAGGAATAAAAAATTGACTTACAGGATTTGCAAACTCTACATTATAATGAGCAGAACTCATAGTAACCAACAAAGAGTCGCTTGCGTTCATCAATAGAAAAGCAAACATTAAAACTATCTCAAACACTAAAATTAGATTTGCATCGGTTTTAGGCCAACCCTGCATCTCTTTACTCGAGAATCTTGGAATACGCATAATGTTTCTTCTAGTCAGGAAAAAGACACAAGCAATAAGAACTAAAGCAGCTAAAACCTCAAAAGTCCCAATTATAAAAGCATAGAAAGGCCCTAATAAAGATAGAACACGATGTGTTCCAAAAATTCCATCAATTATTATTTCAATAACCTCAATATTTATGATAACGAAACCAACATAAATTAAGAGATGTAAAAAACCCGCAATAGGTCTGCTGACCATTTTAGATTGCCCAAGAGCAACACGAATCATTATTTTCCATCTTTCTGAGGGTTTGTATGATCTATCAACTTCTCTACCTAAATTTATATATCGTAGGGTTTTTCTAAAATTTATAAAAAATAAGAGCGTAAAGCCAATAAAAACTAATATAAAAATAACTTGTTCTATTCCCATATACTGAACTTACTTACTAGTATCTTTTTTTAATTCAAAAACAGTTTTTTTACCACCTAATAAAGAGAATGTTAAATAACGTTTAGGATATTTTTTCATATCTTCAATTAATAAATCAAGTTGATTAGAGGCACTGGTTAAGTTGTTATACATTTCTTTATCGTTTAAAAGTAAACCAATAGTACCTTCCCCTTTTTCTATTTTTTGCAAAATTTTATCAAAATCAGCTAAGGACTTATCTAAATTATTAATGGTGCTCTTAATGTTAGACTTAGCAATAGAATCCGATATAGCCTCGAAATTCTTTAAGGTTCTTGCGATAATATCGTTGTTATTGTGCAAGTTAGTAGTAATAGACTCAACATTTTGAATTATATTACTTACTCTGACATCATTTTTATAGATTACACTATCTAACCTTACCATTGCTAATTCCATAGTACTAAAAGTTCTGTTGAGACTTCTCAAACTACTTGATAAACTTTCTCTAGCATCTTTATCTAATACAGTTGTAATTACCGTCATAACAGAGTCAATTGATGAAATGAGCTCTTCAGCTTTATTCTTAAGCGGAAGAACTTGTTTATTCACTTCATCTTTGAGCCCGTCTTCTATCTCTGAATATAGTGTGTCCCCAGCAGATGCAAAAATATTAGAATTTCCATAAATTAATTTAACAGCCTTAGTTCCCATAATATCTGAATTATAAATTTTTGCTATAGAATTTCTAGGAAACTTAATATCATTATTTAACGTGAATTTAACAATAATATCTCCTGAACTATTAGGATGAAAGTAAATTTCAGTTACATTTCCAACTGTTAAACCATTTATTCTTACTGGAGCTGAAGACTCAAGACCATCTATATTTTTATATATGGAATAATACTCATTAGAGTTTTCAAAAATATTATTACCCTTTAAAAAACTAATACCCCATATAAGTAAAAATATAGAAAAAATACCGATAACACCAATCTTTAATTCTGCTTTCATTATTATTGTTTTTGAATATTTATAGCATCTGAAATTCCTATTTTTTTATTGTTTAAAAAAGCTATAATAAAAGCATCTTTATAGCCATTTTCAACAGCTATTTTTTTGATTTCTCTAGCTTTTGCTATGTGTTTTTCATTGCCGATAGTATACTTAAACATATTTTTTTCTTTGAAAAAATCTACCTTATATTTCATTACGGATGCAATTTCTTTCTCCTCCATTGAGGTTTTTATTTGGACTTTAAATATAACACCTTTTTGAGTGGTATCATTTTTAAAAAATAATTTTGTTGAATCAGCTTTAATTTTATTTAAAACTGGTATTACTGCTAAATTAGAAGATGACAATTCTAATTCATTTTTATATTCTCTAATAGCTCTAAAAATTGCAGATGCCATGTAAGATTGGCCATTTTCAGAGTTTAAAAAATCTTCTTCACTTGGATTTGAAATAAAACCTAACTCTACCAAAACACTAGGCATATTAGTAGCTCGTGTTACCCATAATGGAGTTTGTTTAACTCCCCTATCTGTTCTTTTTACTCTTTCTCTAAATTGTTCTTGAATTTTCTGAGCAATTAAAATACTTTGATTAAGATAAGTAGTTTGACTAAGAGAAAAAGCAATTATGCTTTCGGGTGAATTTGGGTCAAAACCATCGTAATTTTCCTCATAATTGTCTTCAAGAAAAATTACAGAGTTTTCTTTTTGAGCAACTCGTAAATTAGCTTCTGTATATCTTAAACCCATTACGTGCGAAGAACTTCCTTTAGCAGATGATTTTGTAAAAGAATCACAATGAATAGAAATAAATAGATCTGCATTAGAATTGTTAGCTATGTCTGTTCTATCTTTTAATGTTGGAAATGTATCTTTTGTTCTAGTGTAAACAATTTTCATTTCAGGAAAAGCTTCTTTGAGGTACTTTCCTAATTTAAGAGTCACATCTAATGCAATGTGTTTTTCTGTTTTAGTATACCTTCCAGTACCAGGAGCTCCAGGATCTTTACCACCATGGCCAGCATCAAGTACAATAGTTTGAACAACACTTTTTTGTGCTAAAATACTATCAGCAAAAAATAGCATAATTAGAGCAAGAAATATAAAATAAAAGCGTTTCATAATATCAAGCTTTTTAAATAGTAGAAATGCTTAGTTTTGAATCCAAATACAAGTGTAGTTGAAAAAGCACCTTTACATTTATAAATCATTCTCAAAAGTAGCATATTTTATGTGCTACATATTAGTCTCACTATTTGTTTTTTCAACAAGCAATGCACAAGAAATCGAAAGAGATTCTATATATCTTAATTCCAATTTAATTTCAGATGATAAAATTGATGAATCAGTTATAAGTTCTGCTAAAGATTCTATAAATTATGATATTCAAAATAACAAAGTGTACTTATACAATAATGCTGAAATTAAATACGGAAGTATAACACTTCAAGCCTCATATATTGAACTTGATTCAGATAAAAATATTGTTTTTGCTAAAAGTCTTGTTAATGATAGTACTGGTGAAAACTATGGATATCCAGTATTTACTGAAGATGGTAAAAGCTTTACTTCGAAAGAAATAACTTATAATTTCAATACTAAGAAAGGTATAATTAAAGAGGTACGGACTCAAGAAGGCGATAGCTACATTCTTGGAGAAAAAGTAAAGAAAAATCAAGATGATGTAGTATTTACATCAAGGGGTAGATACACCACTTGCGATGCCGACATACCACATTTTTCTATCAAAGCAAAAAGAATTAAAACTATTCCTAATAAGAAAATTATTACTGGTCCAGCAGTGCTAGAATTCGGAGGTGTCCCTACTCCACTTGCCATACCATTTGGCTTTTTCCCAAATCAGAAAAAACAAAGCTCAGGCATCATTTTTCCATTTTATGGAGAATCTTCCAATCAAGGTTTCTTTTTAAGAAATGGTGGCTACTACTTTTCCATTAACGACTATATGGATTTATCACTTATTGGAGACATTTACACTAAGGGTTCTTGGAATTTAAATGTTACATCTAATTATAAAAGAAAATACCGCTATCAAGGAAATGTTAATATAAGTTACTCTAGCTTAAAAAGTGGTAATACTCTTGTTGGTGATAAGACAGATAGAAGAGATTTTTTTATTCGTTGGAAACATCTACAAGACACTAAAGCTAATTTAAATAGACGATTTTCCGTAAATATTAATGCTGGAAGTAGCACCTATCAGCAAAACAACTCGTTTTCAGATAAAGATTATCTCAGTAATACTTTTCAATCAAATTTGTCATATTTAAGAAATTGGAAATCTGCAAATATGTCAATTAACATTAGGCATAGTCAAAACACCCTTTCCAAACAATTGAATTTAAGTTTACCAGAGATGAGTTTAAACTTTAATCGTTTCTATCCCTTAAAACGTTTTAATAAAACTAATAAATCTAAATGGTACGATAAATTATATATTAATTATACTACTAATTTTAAGAATAGTATTTCTATAGCCGATAGTTTACTTTTTCAGCGATCGGCATTAACTAAATTCAGAAATGGTGTTGTGCATAATATTCCTATTTCTACTTCTTTTACAGCTCTTAAATACATTAACATCTCTCCTTCTTTTAGTTATAGAGAAAGATGGTATTTTGATAGAATAGAAAAAACATGGCTTGATAACAAATTAAACACGGATACGGTAAATGGTTTTTACAGAGTTTTTAATTATTCTTACAGTTTGTCAGCTAGTACAAAGATTTATGGAATTTTAAATTTTAAAAATAAAAGACTAAAGGCCATAAGACATATTGCGAACCCCTCTATTTCACTAAGTTACTCTCCTGATTTTTCATCAGATAATTTTAACTTTTATGACGAGGTTCAGATTGATACTCTAGGTAACTTACAGGAATATTCTTACTATCAAAATGGTATTTACGGAACCCCCGGAAGTCAATCAAATGCTTCTTTGCGATTCTCGTTAGGTAATATTCTCGAAATGAAAACACTGTCAAAGGATACAATTAACCCTGTAAAAAAAATTAAGTTACTAGAGGGTTTGAATATTTCTTCAGGTTATAATTTATTAAAAGATTCTATGCAATTAGCTAATATATATATCAACGGCAGAACTCGATTATTTAATAAATTTGATATTACTTTTAGCGGTTCATACGACCCTTATCAAATTGTTAATGGCAGCAGAGTTAATAAATATTACTTCACAAAAACATATCTTCCTGCTAGATTAACTAATGCTAATGCAAGTTTAAATTTTAGATTAAACGGAGGAGCAAAAAATGAAGAAAATAATATAGCTCACTGGTTAGATTATGTTGACTTTAATATTCCTTGGAACTTGAGTGTAAATTATACGATGAGCTATAACAAGCAGTCCATAACTCAAAAGTTAAAACAATCATTAAACTTTTCAGGTGATTTAAAATTGACTGATAAGTGGAAAATTGGGTTTAACTCTGGTTATGATTTTGAAGCTAATGATTTAAGTTATACCTCTTTAAATATTTACAGAGATTTGCATTGCTGGGAAATGTTAGTTAAGTGGATTCCATTTGGATATAGACAAAGCTATAATTTTACCATAAGAGTAAAAGCTTCAGTATTGCAAGATTTAAAATGGGAAAAGAAAAAAGATTGGTATGACTATCAATAAGCTATCCAATTATCTATTAGCTTATCTCCTTGTGGTGTTAATATTGATTCTGGATGGAATTGTAACCCTTTGACATCAAATTGTTGATGTGACAATGCCATTATTATATCATCACATTCGGCAATTATTTTAATTGAATCTGTAATACTGTTTTTATCTAGATACCATGAATGATAATGACCTACGTAGACTGGATCATTTAATTCTCTAAAAAGGTAATCAGATTTATCATAATTAGTCAATATCGACTTTACTCCATGTCTTACATCGCTCATTTTTAGTAATTTACACCCAAACACCTCTCCTATTGCTTGATGACCTAAGCAAATACCTAAAATACTTTTTTTTGAAGAAAAAATTTCTATTAACGGCTTTAGTAATGAACTTTCGGAAGGTAATCCTGGACCTGGAGATAATACAATTTTATCATATAGATTTACTTTATCAAAGTTAATTTTATCATTTCTAACTACATCTACTATTGAAACTTTATTTTGTAATAAATAAAACAAGTTAAAAGTAAATGAATCGTAATTATCAACTAATAAGATCTTCATTAAGTTATTGATTAATGTTTAGATATTTTTAATAAAGTCGATTTATAAGTTTTAGCAATGTTATTCCAAGAAAATCGTTTAACAACACGATTAGTATTTTTACTATAAAATTTTATATCTTTTAGAATTGATATTACCGCTAGTGATATGGCTTGAGGAGTATTGATTATGTGAAAACCAGCATGTTCAGTTTCTAGTACTTTCCAAGGTGTATTTTTAGACGCAATAACAGGTGTATTATGAAATAAAGCTTCGGCAGCCACCAAACCAAAATTTTCAGTGTGCGATGGCATTACTAAACATTGTGCATGTTTTAAGAAACAATTCTTATTATTTGAATTTAAATGACCAACAAATTCAATATTATCTTGAATTTTCAACTTTATTGAAAGATCTTTTAGTCTATTTAGTTCTCCCTCATCTGATCCAGCAATAAATAATTTTAAATTCGAATAAATTTTTAAAATGCTTGGCATAGCTTTTAGCATAATATCATAACCTTTGACTTTATGAAGTCTTCCTAAACATGCAATGTAAAAACTATTTTGCCATTTTTTGCTACATTCGCTTTTAATATCACTTTCTTCAAAATCTACACCATCACTAACTAATTCAATATTAGCATCAGGAAAAAAATGTTGAATATCTCCAATCTCTTTTTCTGATGTTGCATGCCAAAAAATACGCTTTTGAAATGGCTTAATTAAGAATTTAATCCAAATTTTTTTTATTAATCCTCTATGTTTAAATGACCACAAAGATAAACTCCCTCTTGGCGACAATAAAACAGTCTTTTTTTGCAAATTAGAATGAAAGAGAGCTAATATCGTACTTAGAGAATATATAGATTGAATATGAACAACATTAGCATCTTTTATATCTTTAGATAGTCCAAAAATCATTTTAAATGAAAAGAATGGTAATAAACAATTATTGTAATATTTAACATTTAAACCACATTGATCAATAAAAATATTAGTTACAACATCAAGTTTATCATCACCATTTAGATTAGTAGTTATAATATCAATATTAACGCCATTTTCAGCCGCTTTTTGGCTTAAATGATATGCGGCAAAAACAGGTCCACCGTAAATAAAAGCTGGATAAAAATATGGGATTACAACAACTACTTTCATTTTAAAAAATATTTTTCAAAATAAAAATAATTAAAAAAGAATTGTTAGATAAAATTTAAATATGTCTAATTATAAATTTTTGATAATGCCAAATTTAATTGTTTAGAATAAAGTTTAAAATTCCAATAATTGTGCATTAACTCATATGCATTATTAGTAAAGAATTGATATTGGTCTTTATTTTTAAATAGTAATTGCATTTTATTTGCCAAATCTCCCTTCTTAGTGGCATCAAATATTAATCCTGTATCCTTATCTTTAATTAAATCATAATTAGCACCTATACCAAGGTTTGATAAGACTGCTAAAGATGCCGATAAGGCCTCATTTATAACTAGGCCCCAATTTTCATTATTTGAAGCTAACACTAAAGCATGTGCTAATTCAAATTCTCTTTTTAAATCCATTGTAGTTAATCGACCTTTAAATAAAATATTTGAATATCTTGAATACTTTTTATAATTAATATCAAATCTAGGCCCATCCCCAACTAGAACTAATTGAACAGATGAATTTTTTTCAAACTTTATTAAAAACTCTTCAATAATAACATCTATCTGCTTTAAATCTATGAAACGTCCAACATATAGAAATGTAAACACTTCACTTCTTTTTCTTAATGGAGAAAATTTAAACTGATTAACATCAACAACCATCGGTAAAAAATGTATTCTATCAGAAGACATTCCATAATATCTAAACAATTTCTTTTGGGAGTCATTTCCTCCAGCCAAACCATTTAAATATGGATTCTTAAATAAATAGTTTAAATACCATTTTTTAGCAATTCGCTTAAAAGGATTTGAAGGTATTTTAAGAGGGGTATCAGAAATTATAGAAATCGGTTTTTTATGTTTAGAAAATATGTGAATAATCAATAATAAAATAAATGAAATTGAAGTATAACCACTAAAAAGAATAATATCATTTTCATCATAATCTTTCTTCAGCGTTTTGAAGCGAGGAATAATAGATAATCTTTCTAAAAATATATAATTATCAAACTTTTCGAACGATTTAGGCATTGAATAGGATGAGGTATATAAAAATTTATAGTTAATACACATAGGCAAGAAAACCTCATTAACAAGATCAATTGTATATGAAGCCGGTTCAGTCAGAAATACTACTACTTTCATACTTTTGATATAAAACGTTTAAAAAGTAAGCAAATGTTAGCCAAAACAGATTAGTTTGAAAAAAGTTTATGCCAATAATAGTATTTTCAAAGAAACCGTTAACCAAAGCATAAGTTATTAAGAAAAAAAGAAACTTGGTTTGTAAAATATTCTTTCCATAAACATCAGTTTTTTGTTTGTATATTTTAATTAAATAAAAAAATAAAATAGAAAAAAATATTATTGAAAATATAGCACCATACTGAACAATTATTGAAAGATATCCATTATGCGCGCCAAAATTAATTTGTTCATCATCGAACTTTATTAAAGAAAAGTCTATGTATGCGTAATTTTTTAGTCCATGACCAAACAAAGGTTTTTGTAAAAATGTTTCCACAGCATATATGTATTCATATTTTCTATTATTTAATAAATCAGATTCTAATACTCTACTAATTGCATTATATTCGCTACTCAAAAATGAGAATAAAAGTAATGACCCAATAATTAAAAAAATATTTAATTTTTTTTGTGATTTATTAAATAATAGATAAGAGATTAATGCTAAAAAAAGCCCTATTACTGCTGATCGCGAACCTGAAATAATTACTGCAAACAAGAATAACGTTAGTATTAAATAGTTAATAGTTGTTCTTTTACTACAGAATAAAATAACTGCAAAACCTATTACCATTATTATAGCAAACTCATTGGGATTCCAAAAAATTCCATGATATCGTGATTCAAAATTTGGAAATTTAAATACTAGTGATGTAAATAAACTACCGAGTGTGATAAATTTTAAAAACTTAACAAATTGATTAGCAAAATCTTCACGCAAAAGGAATATTGAAATTGAGAAAATAGAGAATTGAACAAATCTAGCGGCTAAATATTTTAAAGATTCAAAATCTCCTAATTCAAGAAAAATATAATAGACTAAGTTTAGAAAATTTATTAATAAAAATATTCGAAATGATTTATCAAAAATAATATTTCTTATAATTTTTGTTGAAAAAAATGTAATAAATAAAGAGAAAGCCATTAGTACTAAAAATATACTTTCAGAAAATTGACTAAACCCTTTTATGCCAAAGAATAAATTATTCAATAAAAAAATAAAGGCCAAGTATTTAAATATATTACCCACTTAACTAATTTTGAGCTTTTATATGTTTTAGCATCTCTTTCACCGTATTTTCAATCTCATACTGTTTATCAAATTGAATTGTAGATTCTTTTGAATAAAAGTAATAAATCAATTTAGATAAATCTACACTGGATCCAGGCTCAATAAGCTGATACTTTTTATGTTCATTTTTAACAATATCCTGGATACCTTGACCTTTTACACCAATAAATGGAACCCCACATGCTAAAGCTTCAAGATAAACACATCCAAAAGCTTCATATTTTGAGGGTAGGACAAATAAATTTAAATTGTTATAAAATGTAATTAATTCATTGTGTTTTAATTCATTTATAAATTCGCAATTAATATTATTTATCTTGGCATATTCAACACATTTTTTTTTGGTTTTGCCTGTGCCTACAAATTTTATATGTATGTTATTAATGTCTTTTCCTTTTAAAATATTTACAGCTTTTAATAATGTAATCTGGTCTTTGATTTCCCAAAAATTAGCCACACATCCAATTATGTATTTAGTTTCATTATTTTTTATTGATGGTATCGCATAAAATTTTCTGGTATCAACTCCATTTAAGCATATATATATTTTGTTTGCAAGTCTGGAATTAATTTTAATTAGATTTGACTTAACAACACTACTAACAGCAATATGTGTTGTTACATTTAGTGAAAGTTTTTTAAAATTCTTTAAAATATACTGATTTTGAAAGTATTTTAAAAACGGTATTGATAGGCCTGTTTTCTTTTGCAAAACATCTAACCCATGATGTTGTAAAATAGTTTTACAATTGTATTTTCTTAAAAATAAATCTAAAAAGTTTAGAGACGGATAATTTATATGTCCATGTATAATTGATTCATTATCAACTGAAATTGAATTTTTATCTAAAAATTTAATTAATCTTTTGAAGTTGAATGTATTAAATAACCCTGGTAAAATAAAAGATGGAAAATCAAACACTCTAAAAGTTATGCATTTAATGCCTTCAATTGTATAGTTTCCAGCAGATTTATTCAAAAATGGAGTTAGAATAATAACTAATAAATTATAATTTGAATTTAACTGAATTGCTTTTGCTTGATCTAATAAATATGAACCACGAAATGATTTACTTGAAGGAAAAAAAGGGGTTATTACTATATAATTATTCATTTACTTTATTACTTCGATAAAATATTTTTCGTTAAAAGGTTCGTACAAATTTTTAGACCATTTTAATTGTTTGTTTATCATTTTTTTATAAAAATTATCATTTTGAATTTTTTTGATTTTTTCAATTATACTCATCTTGTTAGATGGGAAATGATACTCTTTCTCAAAAATATCTAATTCATCACAAAAGGCCGTCAAAACTGTAGGAATACCAGCTCTAATAGAGTCAAAAATAACTGATGAATATTCAGTTATATGTAAACTACATAACTCAAAACAATTATTTAAATTATCTTTAGCATGTCTAACAAAATCATAATTATAAAGAATATCTGTTGCAATACATTCTTCAAATCTTGGATGTTCTTTAAGATATAGTACTATATCTAACTTATTCGATTTTATTTTATCAAATAAATAAATGGTTTTTTCTAGAAGTAAATTATTAAGCTCCTTGGAATGACTTTTTGTAAATTGCAATGTAAATAATATATTTCCATTGAAAAATTTTCTAGGTTTATTATAATCTCTATAAAATGAGCCAATTACAAAAGAATGCTTTTCAAAATATTTACCCTTATCAAGCAACAACAATTTTTTTTTAAACTCTTTACCATATAGTAAAACATTAGATTGATTATTTAAAATATGTTCTGCAACTGAATTACCATCAATATACCCATAGTATTTAGACGAAATTATTCCATGTTGATAATCATAAAGAATAGCATTAGGAAACATACCTTTAAAAATAGATTGAAAACTCTGCGAAACTGTTATTATATTTTTAATATTTTTTTTTATTCCTAAAAAATTGGATAATAATTTACCAATTTTTACATCAATATCACTATAATTTTTTCCTTTGTAAAACTTTCTTAGAACTATAACTAAAAACCATATAAAATCGAATGGTATTGCTGCTTTTGAGCGTTTATTTTTGATATTGATATTAGGTTCTTCAACAATTAAAATACTTTGTCCGTTGTTTTCTAAACTTTTAATCAATGGATTTAAAAAAAAAGGAGTTTCTGAATGATTACTAAAGTGCTGAGGAAAATATAGTAATACGTCAGTTTTTTCATTATTTCTTAGAAATAATAAAAATCTAATTGAATTATAAAAAGAAGGCGAACAAAAAAATCGTAAATAATTATAAAGTTTCATTATTCTATATCATAATAACCACTATAATCATAGTTATATCCATAAATGTATGCATAGTTATATGCATAGTTATCGGAAAAGTCAACATCATTTAAAATTATCGATATATTTTTTAGTTTTTCAGAATCGTAGAAACTATTAGCGTAAAATAATAATTCACGTTTAGTGTAATTTTGTCTTAGAATATATATGTTTAAATCAACTGATTCCATAAGTGAGATGGAATCTGATACGATAAATATTGGTGCGGAATCAATAATTATATATTCATACTCTTTCTTAAGATCTTTAATAAAATTCTGCATCTGTTCTTTTCCTAATAGTTCAGCAGGATTTGGTGGGACTGGTCCTGATTTTACATAATCAAGATTTTCGATATTAGAATTATGAATAATATCTTTTTTACTAGCTGAACCTGAAAGATATGTCGATAAACCTTTATCGTTATTTTCTGTGAAAGACATAAACATTTTCGGTTTCCTCATGTCTGCACCAACTACAATTGTTTTTTTACCAGATTTAGCATAAAGAGTAGCTAAGTTTACAGCACAAAATGTTTTACCTTCACCACTTATTGAAGATGTTAACAATATAGATTTTCCTGAGCTTTTATTTGGAATAATAAATTCTATGTTTGATTTAATATTTCTAAATGATTCAGATACTCTAGATTTTGGTTTTTGATTAACTATCATTTCAAACTCTGTTACATTATTTGAAATATATCCTAAATAAGGGATGTCAGAATTATTTTCAATAAAACTAGGATCCATTATTTTTGTGTTGAATAATTCATAAAGAATAAATATTGTAAATGGTAAAAATAGGCCTATCAATATGCTAATTAAATTATTTTGAGATTTATTAGGAGAAACAAGTACACCAGACTGAATAATAGCTGGTTCGACAATTTTAGCATCTGAAACGTTTCCAGCGCTTAGAATTCCAGCTTCAGTTCTTTTAGTCATTAGTAGCATGTATATATTTTCACTTAAATCATAATGCCTTTCAATATTTACTAGCTCTCTTTCTACACTTGGTAAACTTTTTAACATTTCTTCTGAAGCTTTTATTCGATTAGAAAAATCACTTTTTAAAATACTATTTTTAGATTTCAAATTTGAAATCATATCTTTCAATGTTGTTTTTAATCTGTCAATTTTACCATTTAGTTCAGAAAAAACAGGATTTATCAAAGTACCATTTTGATTATATAGTTCTCTCTCAAGTTGTAAATCAACTAATTCATTAATTAACTTATTCAATAAATCATTAGAAATCCCATAACTTACAGGCACAATAACATCTTCAAATGATGATTTTTTATTGAGATATTCAGATAAATAGTCAAAGTACTTATTTTCAATTAAGAGTTTAGATTTTTCATTTTGTAGAGCTTTAATATCTTCATAAAAACTTTCAGATTCTACACTGATTTGAACAGCGCCATTATTTTTTTTGAATATCTGAAGTTGAGCTTCAATTAGATTTAAAGAGTCTCTTATTTCAATCAATTGTTTATCAATAAAACTAATTGTGTTAGTGGAAACTTCGTTTTTAGTCTTCAAATCATATTCAATATAATTTTCACACAATTTATTTAGGAATTCCGTTTCTTTAACTAAATCTTCGCCTTGAACAGATATGTTTACAATAGAGGCTGTCTTAGTCAGTCTATTTACCTTTATTTTATTTTTATATAATTTAGTTATTGTATGAGGATTTTTAACCTTTACAATCAAAGTTGGATAATCATCAATCTTAGTTATATCAAAATAATCATTAATAGAAACCGAAAAAGAACCATGTTTAGAACTTATAATTTCATTAAATTGGTAAATCTGTTTTTGCATTGTACTGGACTCAATGGTATACTGATTTTGATTTAATAAATTAATTGTAAAATCCTGACCGAATTTTTGATTAAAATCTAATGGATTGAATGTGATAGGTCTATATTTATATGACTCTGTGGTTTTTATATTTCCTTGAATAAAATATTCTACATTTAATCCTAAATCATTTACAGTTTTATATACCAACGGGTAAGAAGTTACCATAAATATTTTATCGGAGTAATTAATAGAATTAAAATTTGATGTTTTTTCGCCAAGAAAAGGTAATAAAGGATCAATTATATTTAAAGAATGATTAAAATTTATTTTTATAGAATTAGAAAAAATATTTGTAGAATATCTATTAATTATAAAAGAAAATAAAATTGATAGGAAAATACTCAAAACAAACCATTTCCATTTTTTTACAATTAAAAAAATAATTTTCTTAAAAGGTAGAAAATCATCATCATTAAATTTTGCCATACTATTCGTTTGTGAGTAAAAAGTAAAGTGTCAAGCTTGAGATTATTACAGATAAGGCAGATGTCAAATTGTCAATAACAAAAAATCTTTTTTTGATAGGCTCTACAACAATTACATCGCCAGATTTAACATAAAATCTGCTATTTCGAGCTATAATTTTATTCGTTAAATCTATAAAATAAATTTCTGATTTTTCGCCATTAAGTCGTATAACTTTTATTTTTTTTCTATTTGCTAATGATGTAAAACCACTAGCTAAACCGACTAATTCAATGATGTTCATTGAAGGCTCAACAATGTTAAATGTACCCGGATTATTAACCTCTCCTAATATTGTAACATTAAAATTAAGTAGAACAACTTTTATGAAAGGATTGGAAAAATAATTTTTAGCAACATTTTCAATTTCTTTTTCTGCTTCATTTACGGACATTCCTCTTACATAAATTTCACCAAGTATAGGTATTGAAACAAAACCAGAATCGTTTACCATATATCCAAATAACTGAGGATTTTGTATTCTCGAATTTGAATTATCTTGTCCTTTATTGAATAATTCATAGCTAGATGCTGATAAAGATTTTAGCTCTATATAAATTAAATCACCATCAGATAATTTATAATTATATTTTAAAGTTTTAAATTGTGAGTTATTTTTGATGTGAAAAATATCTAAATTTTTATTTGTAATACATGAACTAAGTAATATAGTAAACAATATAAAAAAGGAAATATTTCTGAACATCATTAAAACATTAGTAATCAGCAAATATAATGGATTTCAAATTTTAAAGAAAGAAATACTTTCAGCAATTACTTTGTCTAATTGATTCGTTAAGAAATTTACATTGAAAGGATGTTTAGTATTAAAAACATGATCAGAATCTTCAATTTTCAACAATGTTGAATTAGAAATATTTGAATGTAATTCCTCAGCTTCTGTAAAGTCTACTGTTTGATCATTATCACCGTGTATTATTAATGTAGGAATTGATATCTTACGACAAGCATTTGGAATGGAAAACTGTGATTTATTACTCATGTAGTCTTCATAGAATTGATAGTAAAGCGGCATTTGTTGGTTTGTTCTACTATTAAATACATAAACTACCCCCCTCTTTTTCCATAAATTAACTTTATCATTTTCAATTCTTTTTTCAAAATCACTTACGCTTGCCCATGAAACAAGTTTCTTAACGTTAGAATTTGTAGCTGCTTTTAATATAGATATACCTCCTCCTCGACTATGACCTAATAAATAAATACGACTTAAATCAACCTTTTGATTAAGATTATTTTTAGCCCATCCAATTACACTTTCAAGGTCTTCTAATTCAATAGAAAAATTATTATTACCAAAAGCTTCTAAATCAGTAAATTCAAGTGGTTTTTCGGAAGTTATCCCGTTATGTGAAAAATTAAATTTAAGAAAATTTAAACCTGATTTAACAAATTTGTCGGAAATAAAATTAAAAGGACCCCAATCTTTGAAACCCTTGAAACCATGACTAAAAATAACTAAAGGATTATTTTTATTTTTAGTAAAATTTATATCAAGATTAATGTTTTTATTTCTCTGGCTAAGAATAACAAAAGTCTTCATTGGGATTATTTACAATTTAACGAATTTATAAAATTGTTCGTTAGAATTTAAAAAATATACTCCTTTAGTTAACATAGATACATCAATAACATTTTCATTTGTTGAATGAATTAACTTGCCAGAAAGGTTGTATATATTCTTTAATCCAACAATTGAAATATTAATCTCGTTTATAGCTGGATTAGGATATATAATATCATCAATGACAAATTCATAATTTGCAGATAGAGAATTGTCTTCATAAACTTCAAATCCGTCTATACCAGCTTCTACTAAATGATTGTATGGATTATAATCAGAAACTTTGAATGATATTCTCATTTCTGATGTAAGTTCAATAAATTGAGAAATATTAATATTTTTTTCTATCCATTGGTTATTTAATTGTCCAATAGTAGATGAAACTAGTTTTGAACTAATACCATTAGAAAGATATACACTAAGTGAATCGTTTCCAGCAGACCAACCGCTTCCATTAGCAAACCATTCAAAGAATCTTATTGCAGGATTATTATAAGTTGTTAAATCAAATAATGGTGAAGTAACCAATGTAAAGCCGTCATCAATATCATCTGCTGTAGCTCCTCCTCCTAAAGAATTTCCTGTAATTAAAGCATTTATGTAACAATCACTATTAATATCATCACTTGGATTATAAATTTCACCATTTTGGATAGTAGGAATAGGATTTCCTATTTCCCATATTCCACTAGATGAATTGCCTGTAATAACCCAACCAAAATTGAAAGTAAAATCGTCATAATATGAATTCTCTAAATCTAATAGTAAAGGTAAGCTATCACTAAACAAAGTTTTAACTTCACATTTTGTACGATATCCCCATTTACCATAATAAATTGTGTAGTCTGACTGATATAGCGTGTCCAGGATAAACTCACCAAATTGATTGGTTGTTAATGAATCTTTAAAAAAGTTACTAGATATCATTAAACTACAATTAGGAATACCATTACCTTCACTATCAACAATTTTTCCTGTTTTAGAAAAAGATTGCTTTGGCATTAAAGCTACATTTTGAATTATTATTTCTCCATTAACTAAAGTGACCTCAAGTGTATCAGTAAAATAACCTTCTTTACTATACTCTACATCATATGTGTTTGCATTGTCTATACCAATAAAATAGTTGCCAGATAAATTTGTAGAGGAACTTATAACATTATATGTCAAAATTCTTATAGTTGCATTTGATATTGGAATTCCTGATAGTGAGTCTTTAACAATTCCTTCTAGAAAAGCTGCTCTTTTGTATTCAGGATCAAGAACCAGAAGTTGTCCTTCTCCATTTGGACCACTATTAATTTCTGTAGATAGCACTAGTCCAGATGGCAAATATGGATATGCACCCCAAGAGCCATCCATACCATCTCCCCCTCCAGAATAGGCATCATAATGCCCTACTTCTACCATATTGCTGGGGTTAGAAATATCATGAATTACTATTCCATCTCTATAATATGAGGTAACTAGAAAATTTCCATATACGTGAGCATTATGTGGAACAACTGTAGCTATTTCTGGAGACGAACGAATCCTATCAATCTCTTCGATATTACTTAAGTCTGATACATCATATGCTGCTATGTATGCACCACTTTGTTCATCTGTAGTAAATAAAAAATTACCATCATCAGAAATCCAACAATTATGTGTAAAGGCATTAGGAGTTTGATGAAACGCAAGACTATCATTGAAAATAACTGGTTCGGAAGGATTAGAAACATCAATTGCAAAAAATTTACCTTCATAAACTGCAGAACCCCAAAGAGTATCACCACGAGCCATCCCGTCATGTAAATAAAAATTATCGAATAAGCCCAATATTTCTGGTAATACTATATTTTCTTGTTCTAAAGAAACTTCAGTTACATCCAAAATTAATACACCTGCGTTATTTTCTAAACTTCCACCTACATCACCTCCAAATATATATGCTTTACCATATTCATCTATAAATAAATTATGTGCTTTTGAGAACATAAAATTGCCGGAGTTATCATTATTTGAGTATATAAATGTAGCTCCAGTCATATCATTCAAGTCAACAATCAAAAGACCGTCGTTACCTTCATCCGTAGTTACATAGGCGTAATGATCCCACACTTTAATATCTCTCCATGTAGATTGAGTGCCGGGTATAAAAAAAGATTCTGTTGGATTAGCTGGATCAGACAAATTTACTACCGAAAAACCATTTTGCATTCCTACCAAAGCATACTCAGTTCCAGTAGAATCTACATACCCCCAAACATCATTACCTTCAGTTCCAGGATAATCTAAAGAACCAACAAGAGATATATTACTACTACTTTGTGAATAAACAGAAAGAGATAAGGTTAAAATTATTAGAATAAATAACTTTTTCATAATGTTAAGAATAATACAAATATAATTAAAAAGGAATTGAGCTATTAAAGCTCAAGTTTAAACTGATTATCAGTACTATTTTCGTCAATGATAATTTTAGTTTTAGAATCTGTATCATTATCTGTTGGTTCAGATTCATTTATGTTATCAGATAATAATGAAGAACTGTCTTCAACAAGAACTTGATCTTGTTCGATTTCTTTCTCTACTAGTAAGAGTTTATGGACTTTTTTGGAACTCAATTTATTACCTTGGGCTTTTTCTCCCTTAACTGCTATGAAATCATTTAATAGTATTTTTAACTCTTTCCTTTCTTTACCTCTTTCTTTTACGAAAGATATATCTAATTCAGGAGCAGGGTGAGAAGTAATAATTTCTAAAAATGAACCTTTAGAATCACTAATTATAGAGATAGCTTTACTATTATTAACGGCTAGGAATCGCTTTACATAGTAACAGTCTTTAGCATTGTCAAAGTAAACTGCTGTTAAAGGCTTTTCTTTTTGCCACTTTTCAATAAGTAAAATATCATCATTAAAATGTCTACTTAAATCGAAGTTAATGAGTTGTAATATACCAGATTTTTGAACAACAAGTATTTTATCATCTGCCTCAAATTCACCTAAAAGACTTCCTCTTTCTTCTATATTTAATTTATTTATCACATGATCAAACCAAATTTTTCTAGCAGATAATGTTGACACTCCTTCTTCTTTCAGTTCAATTTTTTTAATGGGAGTTTTACAAACAAGATTACCCATTGACAGTTTACCTTTTATGGCTAATTCAGAAAAATCGATATCAATTTTTAATTTTTTAAGTCGCTGTAATGCTCTTAAGTGAACGGTAATTTTTTCAGCTTCACCATTAGGGTTTGCGGTAAAATAAACGACTTCTCCCTTACCATTTTTGGTAAGGTCATATTCTTTGTCTCTTGTTGAGCTAGTAATGTGAAAACGCTTCATGTAGGAGTTTTTTGTTACTCCATTGGTATAAACCATGTTGTAGGTTGTTCTATCATCTTTTTTCTTAAATACTGCAACGTGAATGATGTTTTTTCCGACAAAGGTCTTTTTATCAACCTTTGTGACAACTACTTTACCGTCTTTTCTAAATACTATAATTTCATCTATGTCAGAACAATTACAAACGAATTCATCTTTTCTCATACTAGTACCTATGAATCCTTCTTCTTTATTGACATAAAGTTTTTGATTTTTAGCAACTACTTTGGCTGCGATGATATTGTCAAATGTTTTTATTTCTGTTCTTCTACCTCTGTGTTCACCAAATTTTATTTTCAGGTTTTTAAAATAGTCAACAGCATAATCAACTAGATTAGCCAAGTGATTTTTAATTATTGCTATTTGCTCCTCAAGTTTTTGAATATCCTCATTTGCTTTAAAGCTATCAAATTTTGATATTCTCTTAATTTTTATTTCTGTAAGTTTAACGATATCATCTTTAGTCACTTCTTTAAGAAGATGCTTGGTAAAAGGTTTAAGTCCTTTATCAATAGCTTGGATTACAGATTCCCATGTTTCACATTCTTCAATATCTCTATATATTCGATTCTCAATGAATATTTTTTCTAAAGATGAAAAATGCCATTTTTCTTGTAGCTCTTTTAAGTTGATTTCCAACTCCTTTTTTAACAACTCAAGGGTGTTCTGTGTTGATACTTGTAGCATCTCACTAACTCCCATAAAACGTGGAGTGTCGCTATCAATGACACAGCCTAATGGAGAAATTGCTAATTCACAATCAGTAAAACTATACAAAGCATCGATAGTCTTATCTGGTGAAATGCCTGGTGGTAAATAGACTAATATCTCTACTCCTTCTGAAGTATTATCGTCTATCTTTTTAATCTTGATTTTTCCTTTATCATTAGCTTTAAGAATAGAGTTTATCAGAGAAACTGTTGTGGTTCCATGAGGTAGTTCACTAATTTTTAGTGTTTTACTATCTAAAACAGAAATTCTAGCTCTAACTCTGACTTTACCCCCTCGCTTACCATCATTATAGTTAGAAAAATCTGCTTGTCCCCCATTAGGAAAATCAGGATATATTTTGGGTTTACTACCTTTTAAAATTTTAATCGAGGCATCAATTAATTCGTTGAAATTATGGGGTAATATTTTTGTAGACAAACCTACTGCTATACCTTCAACACCTTGCGCCAATAATAATGGAAATTTGACAGGTAAAGCGACAGGTTCCTTGCCTCTACCATCATACGATGGTGTAAACTCTGTAATTTTAGCATTATACACTACTTCTAGTGCAAATTTGGATAGTTTTACTTCAATATACCTTGCTGCAGCTGCACTATCGCCAGTCAGAGTATTTCCCCAGTTTCCTTGTAATTCAAGAAGTATATCCTTTTGACCGATTTGAACCATAGCGTCGTAGATAGAAGCATCACCATGAGGGTGGTATTTCATAGAATGACCTACTACATTGGCAACTTTATGAAAGCGACCATCATCTAAGTCTTTTAAGGCATGAAGAATACGTCTTTGTACTGGCTTAAGACCGTCTTCGATTAATGGAACAGAACGCTCTAAAATGACATAAGAAGCATAGTCCAAAAACCAATTCTTATACATTCCATTTACATGTGAAATGTCTTGTGGCAAATCGTTATGTTCTATATTATTTTCCACTATTTGCTAATATTTAGTTTTTGTTGTAAATCTTCTTGCTCTAGTCTTGATAGAAGAGAAATGTTAATTTTACTTTTCACTGATTTATTTTTTATCTTTTGTCTTACAACTAAAGATTTTCTTAAACCAAAATGTGAAGATTTTAAATCATTTTGGAATGGTTCATTAATATTGACTATCATTACCTTACTGTAGTTATCAGAAAAATTACTCATAAAAATACAATTTGAGTATATTTTTATGTGTTCAGCATTTTTTTCAATTTTAAAATCATTTAAGCCCACTAAAGATAATACTAATGGAAGAGATAAAGGTATTAAAATGTAAAGCATATTTTGTTGAATAAAATAGCGGATACTACCATTGGTAAAAAATAGAAAAACAAACAGAATAAAGTATGATACTAACATCGTTAAATAAACAATCTTTATCAAAAAGAGCTTATTCTTATTTGAAAAAATATCTTTATCCCTCATTACTAATATCTTTTTCAACTCTTAAATTTTTAATTATAAATTCTTGTCTTTCCGGTGTATTCTTCCCCATATAAAATGAAAGCATGTCTTCAATACTCATTTTTTTACCAATGATTAGTGGCTCAAGTCTCATATCTTTTCCTATAAAATGCTTAAACTCATTAGGTGATATTTCACCTAAGCCCTTAAATCGTGTTAATTCAGGGTTTTTACCTAGTTTTTCTAAAGCATTAACTCTTTCTTCCTCAGAATAACAATAGATGGTTTCTTTTTTATTTCTAACTCTATATAATGGTGTTTCAAGAATGTATAAATAACCGTCCTTAATGAGTTCTGGAAAAAATTGCAAGAAGAATGTAATCAACAGTAGTCTAATATGCATACCATCAACATCAGCATCAGTAGCAATAACTACATTTTTGTACCTCAATCCTTCTATACCGTCTTCAATATTCAAAGCAGCTTGAAGTAGATTAAATTCTTCATTTTCATAGACTATTTTTTTTGTAAGACCGTAAGAATTCAAAGGCTTGCCTTTTAAGCTAAAAACAGCTTGTGTATTCACATCTCTAACCTTTGTGATAGAACCACTTGCAGAATCTCCCTCTGTAATGAATAATGTAGTTTCTAATCTTCTATCATTTTTCTCATTATTTAAGTGGATACGGCAATCTCTAAGTTTCCTGTTATGTAAATTGGCTTTTTTAGCACGTTCTTTAGCCAACTTACGAACACCAGCTAGTGCTTTTCTTTCTTTCTCTGCTTCAATAATTTTCTTTAAATACAACTCAGCAGTCTCGGGATTCTTGTGAAGATAATTATCTAATTGAGTTTTGATAAATTCATTTATAAAGGTTCTTATAGTCACCATTCCGGGCCCTATCTCATTAGAACCTAATTTTGTTTTGGTTTGAGATTCAAATACTGGTTCTATAACTTTTATACTTACTGCAGCTACAATACTTTGGCGGATATCAACAGCATCAAAATTTTTACCGTAAAACTCTCTTACAGTTTTGACAA
>CAXFOQ010000002.1:0-68160 GCA_964004705.1 uncultured Flavobacteriales bacterium
GCAGGTTGATCAAAACGCTCTCCTGTACCCCCATCGTAGAGATAGGTTTGTCCAAATCTAGGTAAATTAGCATCATCAGTTTCTTTATTAATATCATCTATAGATGCTCCATCAAAAACTGGAGTAAAGTATTTTCTGTCTAATTTATGACCTGCCCATCCTAAAACAGTTTCATAAATCTGTCCTAAATTCATTCTTGATGGAACACCGAGAGGATTTAAAACAATATCAACAGTAGAACCATCCTCTAAAAACGGCATATCTTCTTCGCGAACAATTTTAGCAACGATTCCCTTATTTCCATGACGACCAGCCAACTTATCACCAACTTGAACTTTACGTTTTTTAGCAACATAAACTTTTGCAAGTTTCAGAACACCTGCAGGAAGTTCATCGCCTACTGTTACAGAAAATTTCTTTCTTCTAAAATTACTTAATAACTCACTATTTTTTGTCATATAGTTATTCATAAGTAATTGAATCTTTCGATTTAATTCTTTATCAACTACCCATTTTGTTTTGTGAGTATTTAATGTATTGTAATCAATTGCTTGTAAAGCCTTTAGTGTATATTTTACTCCCTTAGGAATTAAATCATCACCTAAATTACTAATAATTCCTTGAGATGTTTTACCACTTAAAATAGTAAATAGTTTATTTACAACTACAGATTTAAGATCTGCAGCTTTTTGATTATATTCTTTTTCAAGAATTGAAACAGTCTCTTTATCAATTGCGCGTGCTCTTTTATCTTTAATAGATTTGGAAAACAACTTTTTGTCAATAACTACTCCCTTAAATGAAGGCCTTGCTTTTAGTGAAGCATCCTTAACATCTCCAGCTTTATCACCAAAAATAGCTTTCAAAAGCTTTTCTTCAGGAGTAGGGTCCGACTCTCCCTTAGGAGTAATTTTTCCTATGATAATATCACCAGCTTTAATATCTGCTCCAATTCTTATCATACCATTTTCATCTAAGTCCTTAGTAGCTTCCTCAGATACATTTGGAATATCTGCTGTCAATTCTTCAGGGCCTCTTTTGGTATCTCTAACATTTACTAACATTTCTTCAATATGAATAGATGTGAATAAATCTTCTCTTACTACTCTCTCAGAAAGTACAATAGCGTCCTCAAAGTTGTAACCTTTCCAAGGCATAAATGCAACTTTAAGATTTCTTCCAATCGCTAATTCACCATTTTGAGTAGCATATCCTTCACATAAAACTTGACCTTTTACAACCTTATCGCCTTTAACTACTATTGGTTTTAGATTTATGCAGGTATTTTGATTAGTTTTTTTGAACTTAGTCAATTTATATACTTTTACATCATCATCAAATGTCAATAGTTTTTCAGCTTCTGACATTTCATATTGAATGTGAATTTCATTTGAATCGACATATTTAACTACTCCATTTCCTTCCGCATTTATAAGGACTCTAGAATCACTAGCAACTTGTGGCTCCAAACCAGTACCCACAATAGGTGCATCGGTTTGTAGTAAAGGAACAGCTTGACGCATCATGTTAGACCCCATAAGAGCACGGTTTGCATCATCGTGCTCTAAGAATGGAATTAGAGATGCAGCAATTGAGGCAATTTGATTTGGAGCAACATCCATTAAAGTAATGTTTTGTGGTTCTGTCACTGGGTAATCCCCTTCAAATCTTGCTTTAACACGCTCTACTTCAAAGCTACCTTTTTCTGTAATTGGAGCATTTGCTTGAGCAATAGTCATATTATTTTCTTCCTCAGCAGTTAGATAAATTGGTTGTTCATCAACTTTCACAACACCATCTTCGACCTTACGGTAAGGTGTCTCAATAAATCCAAGATTATTAACTTTTGCATAAACGCAAAGTGAAGAAATCAGACCAATATTGGGCCCCTCAGGTGTTTCAATGGGACATAATCTTCCATAGTGAGTGTAATGAACATCACGAACCTCAAAGCCCGCTCTTTCTCTAGAAAGACCCCCAGGCCCTAGCGCTGACATTCTTCTTTTGTGTGTAACCTCAGCTAAAGGATTAGTTTGATCCATAAACTGAGATAACTGATTAGTTCCAAAGAAAGAATTTATTACAGAAGATAGAGTTTTAGCATTGATAAGATCAACCGGAGTAAATACTTCATTGTCTCTTACATTCATCCTCTCTCTAATTGTTCTAGCCATTCTTGAAAGACCTAAACTAAATTGATTAGAAAGCTGTTCTCCAACTGTTCTTACTCTTCTGTTACTTAAGTGATCAATATCGTCAACATTAGTTTTAGAGTTTGCTAATTCTACTAAATTCTTTATGATTGAAATAATATCTTCTTTTGTTAAAATTTGATTGTTAGAATCAACATCTAATCCTAATTTCTTATTAATTCTAAAACGACCAACTTCACCTAAACTATAGCGTTGTTCAGAGAAAAATAATTTATCGATAATACCTCTTGCTGTTTCCTCATCTGGCGGCTCGGCATTACGAAGTTGCCTATAAATATAAATGACTGCTTCTTTTTCAGAGTTAGTAGGGTCTTTTTGGAGCGTGTTATAAATAATAGCATATTCAGAAGTTGACACGTCCTCTTTATGAAGAAGAACTGTTTTCGAACCTGATTCTATTATGTCATTAATATGTTCTTTTTCGATAATAGTTTCTCTATCAATAATAACTTCGTTTCTTTCAATTGAAACAACCTCACCAGTATCTTCATCTACAAAGTCTTCAATCCATGTTTTAAGTATTCTAGCCGCTAATTTTCTACCAACAACTCTTTTTAAAGCGGCTTTACTAACCCTTATCTCATCAGCAAGGTTGAAAATCTCAAGTATATCTTTGTCATTTTCAAAACCAATAGAACGTAATAATGTAGTTACAGGTAACTTTTTCTTTCTGTCAATGTAAGCATACATGACATTATGTATATCCGTAGCAAATTCTATCCATGAACCTTTAAATGGTATTACTCTTGCTGAATATAATTTTGCTCCATTAGCATGAAAACTATGACTAAAAAATACTCCTGGTGAACGGTGTAATTGAGAAACTACTACTCTTTCAGCACCATTTATTACAAAAGAGCCCTTAGGAGTCACGTAAGGAACCGATCCTAAGAAAACTTCTTGTTCTATTGTTTCAAAATCCTCATGATCAGGGTCTGTACAGTATAATTTAAGTTTTGCTTTTAGAGGCACTTTGTAAGTTAATCCTCTTTCAATACACTCTTCGATGGAGTATCTTGGCGGGTCGATGTTATAATCAATAAACTCTAATACGAAGTTATTTCTTGAATCAGAGATTGGAAAGTGATCATTGAACACCTGCCATAAACCTTCTTCTTTTCTTGTATCAGCAGAAACACCGATTTGGAAAAAGTCTTTGAAAGCACCTATTTGAATATCTAAAAAATCAGGATAGGTAAGCTGATTTTTGATAGATGCAAAATTGATTCTATTGGTAGTTTTGTTTGAAGCCAACTTGGTAAATGTTTTTGTTAAAAAATAAATAGTTTGTAAACACAAAAGGGTTTAAGCTTTAAATGCTATGTTTAAAGCCTAAACCTTTAAGGATAGTAGTGTAAACTTATTTAAGTTCCACTTCAGCACCTGCACCCTCGAGTTGGGTTTTTAATGCTTCAGCTTCATCTTTAGCTACACCTTCTTTAATTGGAGCTGGTGCACCGTCTACAATATCTTTAGCTTCTTTAAGACCAAGACCTGTCAACTCTTTTACGAGTTTTACAACAGCTAACTTAGATCCTCCAGCGGCTTTTAAGATTACATCGAATTCTGATTTCTCATCAGCAGCGTCTCCGCCACCTGCAGCAACAGGTCCAGCAACAGCTACTGCAGCAGCTGCAGGCTCTATTCCATACTCATCTTTTAAGATATCAGCTAATTCACTTACTTCTTTTACAGTCAAGTTTACTAACTGTTCTGCGAAAGCTTTTAAATCTGCCATGTTTATTTTAGTTTAATTGTTATACATTTATTTAATGTGGAAGCATTAAAAATTAGTGGTGCGTAATCACTAAGATTTTTATTCTGATCTCTCAGATAATGTTTTTAAAATTCCAGAAAGTTGACCTCCTGCTGATTGCAGCGAAGAAATAACTGTCTTTGGTGGTGACTGTAGTAGTGTAATAATTTCACCAATCAATTCGTCTTTTGACTTGAGTGAGGATAATACCTCAACCTGATCATCACCAAAATAGAAACTCTCTTCGATAAACGCCGACTTTAAAAGTGGCTTATCTTCTTTCTTTCTAAATTCTTTTATAATTTTTGCTGGAGCATTAGTAGACTCTGCAAACATAATTGCTGTGTTTCCTTTTAAAGAATCATACATTTGAGCAAAGTCAACATCATTTTTCTCCATTGCTTTTCTAAGTAATGTATTTTTAATTACCTGAATCTGAACATTACTTTTAAAGCACAAACGTCTTAAGTCACTGTTACTTGCAGCATTTAAACCAGCAATATCAGTAAGATAAAAGTTTTTATTTTCTACTAGTTGAGTACTCAGCTCATCAATTGCTTTATTTTTTTCTTCTCTTGTCATAACTAATAACTGATTTAGATAGATTTTTCATCAATTCGAACACTTGGACTCATCGTCGAAGACATATACACACTTTGCATATATGTACCTTTGGCCGCCGAGGGTTTAAGCTTCAAAATTGTTTGTAAAAGTTCATTGGCATTATCGACTAGTTTAGAGGGATCAAAAGAGGCTTTACCTATTGCACAATGGATAATACCAAACTTGTCTACTTTAAAATCAATTTTACCTTTCTTAACGTCAGAAACTGCTTTAGCAACTTCCATAGTTACTGTACCAGTCTTTGGGTTGGGCATTAAACCTCTTGGTCCTAAAATACGACCTAAAGTACCTAATTTACCCATTACGGAAGGCATTGTAATAATGACGTCAACATCCGTCCAGCCTTCCTTTAGTTTTTCAATGTAATCCTCAAGACCAACATAATCAGCACCTGCTTCTTTAGCTTCAGCTTCTTTGTCAGCTGTTACTAATGCAAGTACTTTAACATCTTTACCTGTACCATGTGGAAGTGTTACAACACCTCTAACCATCTGGTTGGCTTGTTTTGGATCAACACCTAATTTAACTGCGATGTCTACTGATGCATCAAACTTAGCTTTAGAAATTGACTTCATTAAACCTGCTGCATCAGTTAGAGAATAAGCTATAGTCTTATCAACAAGAGCAGAAGATTCTTTCATATTTTTACTAACTCCCATATCCTTATTTTTTTTGTGGTGCAGTACCACCTTTAACTGTTAAACCCATACTTCTTGCTGTTCCAGCAATCATCATCATAGCTGAATCTAATGTGAAGGCATTTAAATCAGCCATTTTATCTTCAGCAATAATTTTGATTTGGTCCCAACTAACAGAACCTACTTTGGTTCTATTAGGTTCTCCAGAACCTTTTTTCTTTTTAGATGCTTCCAACAACTGAACAGCTGCCGGCGCAGTCTTAATAATAAACTCAAAAGATTTGTCAGCAAAAACAGTGATAACAACGGGAACAACTTTTCCTTGTTTCTCTTGAGTCCTAGCATTAAACTGCTTACAAAACTCCATAATATTTACCCCCGCGGCACCTAGTGCAGGACCTACTGGCGGTGAAGGATTAGCTGCGCCTCCTCTAACCTGTAATTTTAATATTTTACTTACTTCTTTAGCCATTACTTAAATTTATTTTAAAATTACTTGATTGAAATTGGAAGCATTAATGTTTCAACAAAGTAAAATCGGTTGTTTACATATTTATTCTTTTTCGACTTGCATAAAACTCAATTCAACAGGAGTCTTACGACCAAATATTTTTACTGTAACTTTTAATTTCTTCTTTTGTTCATCAATTTCTTCAATGAAACCACTGAAAGAATTGAATGGACCATCAATTACCTTAACTGACTCACCAACTACATAGGGAATTACTATTTCTTCATCGATAATAGCTAATTCATCAACCTTACCCAGTATTCTGTTAACCTCTGATGTTCTCATTGGAACTGGATCACCACCCTTAGTAGCACCTAAAAAGCCGATTACACCAGGGACTGATTTAATAATATGAGGTACTTCACCAACAAGATTAGCTTCAATTAAAACATATCCAGGGAAAAAATTTCTTTCTTTACTGACTTTTTTGCCATTTCTAATTTGAAAGACTTTCTCGGTTGGCACGAGAATCTGTGAAACAAAATCTGAAAGATTTAATCTTGAAATTTCATTTTCAATGTATGTGCAAACTTTTTTTTCTTGTCCGCCAATTGCTCTTACTACGTACCAGTGTTTATCTGCCATATCTTTATTAAAATAAGCTATATAGTATTTCAAGAACATTACGGAAACTTAAATCCATAACATATACAATTAATGCTATAATTAATGAAGCTATTGCGACTACAATTGAGCTACTTTGCAGCTCTTTCCATGTAGGCCAAGAGACTTTATTCATTAAGTCATCAGCTGATTCTTTTATGTATTCGACAAATCTTGCCATTTCATTTTGTGTTTATGCACGGGTGGAGAGACTCGAACTCCCAACCAATGGTTTTGGAGACCACTACTCTACCAATTGAGCTACACCCGTAAAAACAGCAATAGGAAAGATCTAAAATAGACCTTTCCCGAGTTGCTGTTGGTAAAAATTATTACTAGCTGATGATCTCAGTAATTTGACCCGCACCTACAGTTCTACCACCCTCACGGATTGCAAAACGGAGACCTTGGCTCATTGCTACTTTGTTGATTAACTCAACTGTGATTGTTAAATTGTCACCTGGCATTACCATTTCAGTACCTTCTGGTAACTGGATTTCACCAGTTACGTCAGTAGTTCTTAAGTAGAACTGTGGACGGTATTTATTATGGAATGGTGTGTGACGACCACCCTCTTCTTTTTTCAAAATATAAACCTCAGCTTTAAATTTAGTGTGAGGTGTTACAGAACCTGGTTTGCAGATTACCATACCTCTTTTAATATCTGATTTCTCAATACCACGAAGTAAGATTCCTACGTTGTCACCTGCTTCACCTCTGTCTAAGATTTTACGGAACATTTCAACACCAGTTACTGTTGAACCTAATTTCTCAGCACCCATACCGATGATATCAACCGCATCGCCTGTGTTTGCAACACCTGTTTCGATACGACCTGTAGCAACAGTACCACGTCCAGTAATTGTAAATACATCCTCAATTGGCATCAAGAAGTCTTTTGCATTATCACGAACTGGCTCGGGAATATAAGAATCTACACTCTCCATTAATTTCATTACAGTATCTACCCACTGAGCTTCACCATTTAGTGCACCTAAAGCAGAACCTGGAACAACTGGAGCATTATCTCCATCGTAATCATAGAAAGAAAGTAATTCTCTAACTTCCATCTCAACTAGTTCTAGTAACTCATCGTCATCTACCATATCCACTTTGTTAAGGAATACAACAACAGCAGGAACACCTACCTGACGAGCTAAAAGGATATGCTCTCTTGTTTGAGGCATAGGGCCATCAGTAGCAGCACATACTAAAATTGCACCATCCATTTGAGCAGCACCAGTAACCATGTTCTTTACATAATCCGCGTGACCTGGACAGTCAACGTGAGCGTAATGACGGTTAGCTGTTTCATACTCTACGTGAGCAGTGTTAATTGTAATACCTCTCTCTTTTTCTTCTGGAGCGTTATCGATAGAGTCAAACGCTTGAGCCTCAGCCAATCCAGCGTCCGCCAATACCTTAGTAATAGCGGCAGTCAAGGTAGTTTTACCGTGGTCAACATGACCAATTGTACCAATGTTTAAGTGTGGTTTGGTACGATTAAAATTCTCTTTTGCCATAGCTAGCTATTTAAAATTAATTAATAATTAAATCCTCCTATTAAAGAAAGGCTGTTTTTTTATTTCAATTGAGCCAATGACGGGAATTGAACCCGTGACCTCTTCCTTACCAAGGAAACGCTCTACCCCTGAGCTACATCGGCTTAGGTTAAGAGCGGGAGACGGGATTCGAACCCGCGACCCTCAGCTTGGAAGGCTGATGCTCTGGCCAGCTGAGCTACTCCCGCAATTTGTTAATGTGGGGAGAGCAGGATTCGAACCTACGAAGGCGTAGCCAACAGATTTACAGTCTGTCCTCGTTGACCGCTTGAGTATCTCCCCATAACAATTAGCTCTTAAACTAAGAACTGAGCCGCTAGAGGGACTCGAACCCACGACCTGCTGATTACAAATCAGCTGCTCTAGCCAGCTGAGCTATAGCGGCAATTTCAATAAATAAAAAAACAGCCCCTCTTGAAAAAGGGTTTGCAAATGTATTAAAGTTTTTGTTTCGCACAAATAACAAATACTGTTTTTTTTTGTGATATTGTTTTTTAGAGAAAATAATTCTAAACGGCACGCTTTTTATGCTTATTTTTTTTGACCTGTCTTATCAATATTTCTTGCACAAGATCAACCGCCTCTTCAAAAGATTCGCATTTTTTACTCGCAAATAGCTCATTAAAACCCGTATTAATCTTTATTTCTACTAGCTTATTAGATTTGTCTGTAGCATTTTCTATACGTAAAAAAATATCAGTGGATATGAGTTCATCATCAAACCGAATTAACTTTTCTATTTTCTTGTGTATGAAGTTAAGTAACTTTTGATCGGCGTCGAAACGTAATGAGTGAATGGTTATTTGCATAACTCTAATTTTTTTATGCTCTAGGGTGAGCGTTTTTAAAAATTTCTTTGAGCTGGTCTATTGAATTGTGAGTATAAACTTCGGTTGCTGAAAGACTAGCGTGTCCTAATAATTCTTTAATTACATTCAAATCAGCTCCGTTATTAAGCATATGGGTTGCAAAAGTATGTCTAAGAACGTGTGGGCTTTTCTTTTCTAGAGTCGTTACGTTATTCAAAATTTTATTTACCTTTCTGTAAACCATACTTGGATTGAGTTTTTTACCTGAATCAGTTAAAAATAAATACGATCTATCGATTACTTTTTGTTTGTTCCTAAGCATCATGTAGCCTTCAATTGATTTTTGAAGTTCTTTTGTTAAAGGAATAAGGCGTTCTTTATTTCTTTTTCCAAGCACTTTAATTTGACTTTTTAGACAGTCCACATCTATTGATTTTATATTTATAAGCTCTGATAGTCTAATTCCCGTTGAATAAAAAACTTCAATAATGAGTTTATCTCTAAAACCTGAAAAATTTTCTTCAAATTTTAGCTTGTCGAGAAGTTCATTCATATCAGAAAGCCCAACAAACTGAGGCAACTTTTTTGAAGTTTTAGAATATGAAATCCTTGAGGTAGGGTTTTGCTTTATTTTCTGTTCTTTAAATAGGTATTTGTAAAAGGATTTTAGCGTTGTAATTTTTCGATTGACTGTTCTGGCAGAATTTCCTTTATTTAACTCTTTTACCAACCAACTACGTATCATAGCGTGATTTGCTTTGTCAATGGAGATGCTATATATGTCTTTAAGATAAGACTCAAATAATTTCAGATCGGTTCGGTAAGCTTTAACTGTGTGAGAAGAGTAGCGTTTTACTAAAAGTAAATAATCAAGGTAGTTTTGAGTCAATGGCATAAAAAGAAACAACGTATATAACGAATATACTAAAAAAAATTCAAAAATTCAAATGATGTCTCGAATAAGCAGAGCTAAGAAGCGGACTAGTCTTCTTCTCTTTGTAAAGTTTCTCTGTATGCGGCTTTAATCTTTTGATTGCGTAACTCAACTGACTTTTTAGTGAATTCACGACGTGCTCGTAGCTGCTTCATCGTACCTGTCATATTAAATTTCTTCTTAAATTTCTTAAGGGCTCTATCAATTGATTCTCCGTCTTTTACTGGAATAATTATCATATTCTAATTTTATTGGGCTGCAAATATACAAATATCTACTTCACATACAACTGCTTACTTTAAAATTTGCTTAGATATGACTATTTTTTGAATTTCCGAGGTTCCTTCTCCAATTGTACATAACTTTGAGTCACGATAAAATCTTTCTACAGGAAAGTCTTTCGTATATCCATAACCTCCTAATACTTGAATTGCATCAGTGGAAACTTTAACAGCTACTTCAGATGAAAAATACTTAGCCATCGCTCCGTCCAAAGTAACTTTTTGATTATTATTTTTCTTATCGACAGCTTTATATATCAATAACTCAGAGGCATCTATAGTAGTAGCCATATCAGCAAGCTTAAATGCCACAGCTTGGTGCTGAGCGATAGGCTTTCCGAATTGAACTCTTTCTTTAGCATATTTCAAGGCTGCTTCATAAGCTCCTTTGGCAATACCTAATGATAATGCTGCTATAGAAATTCTACCCCCATCCAACACCTTCATAGCTTGCACGAAACCATCGCCAATATTTCCCAAAAGATTTGCATGAGAAACTCTACAATTATCAAAGATTAATTCTGCTGTTTCCGAAGCACGCATTCCAAGTTTATCTTCTTTTTTTCCGGAGGTTAAGCCTTGGGTTCCTTTTTCTACAATAAAAGCTGACATGCCTTTAGAATCTCCTTTGTCTCCAGTCCTAACAATAACAACAATAACATCACCACTAATAGCGTGAGTAATGAAATTTTTGGCACCATTCAACACCCAATAATCACCATCTTTAACGGCTGTAGTAAACATACCAGCAGAATCGGAACCGGTATTATGCTCTGTTAAACCCCATGCTCCTAAATATTCTGCCGAGGCTAATTTTGGTAAATATTTATTCTTTTGTTCTTCATTACCAAACTGTAAAATATGTCCAGTACACAATGAGTTGTGGGCTGCCATTGACAATCCTACAGAAGGATCAACTTTTGCTAATTCTTCGATTGCAGTAACATACTCTGCATATCCAAAACCCGAACCACCATATTCTTGAGGAACTAAAACTCCCATTAAACCCAATTCGCCGAGTTTTTTAAAAACCTGAACAGGAAAAATTTGATTATCATCCCATTTCTTTATATTCGGAACAATTTCTTTTGTTGAAAAAGAACGAATCATTTCTGATATTAACTTTTGATTTTCATTGTAATTAAAATCCATATTAGTATTTAATTAATGATTTTATTGATAATGAATAATCTAGCAAATTAGTCCTTCCTTCCAAAAATGACAACTCAACAAGAAATAAAAATGATATGATATTGCCTCCCAATCGTTGAACTAGCTTAGAAGCTGCTACTGCTGTTCCTCCAGTTGCTAATAAATCGTCGTGAATAACAATATTCCAACCTTCTTGAATAGCGTCAGTATGTATTTCTACTTTTGCAGATCCATATTCTAACGCATATTCTTCAACAATAGTATCTGCAGGAAGCTTGCCAGCCTTTCTAATAGGAATAAAAGGTACTTTTAAAGCATTTGCTAGCAACATTCCAAATAAAAAGCCTCTACTTTCAACCCCAACAATTGCATCTATCTCTTTATCATTTAAAAATTCTATAAATGAATCTATAACCTTATTAGAAAGCTCGGGATTTGATAAAATCGGCGTGATATCTTTAAAAGAAATACCTTCTTTTGGAAAGTCTTTTACTTCTCTAATATGCTCCGCTAACAGACTTGTTTTCATAGGTTGATAATTAAGGTACAATTTTACGGAATTTAAGGGAGTCTATCAAATGTATTTTTGTTAAATCACTTAGTGTTTTGTATACACCGTATTGGTGTTTGTAATTAATAATCAAACGAGCTAATTTGTAAGAAATATAAGTTTATGACTACAACTCATTTTTGTGCAAGTGTTGATATTAATTCACTCAATAAAAAAAGTTTTTCATGTACTAATGAGATTTTTATTTTATTTTTTTAATCATCCCATTTTTAACTTTATTAAGATATTCTTTTAAGTCTATTTTGACTTCACCAGAGAGAATCAATAAACCTAAAATATTTGGAAATGCCATAGCTAAAATCATCATATCTGAAAAATCTAGTACAGCCCCTAATTTGACTGATGAGCCTATGATTATGAAAATTAAAAATATAAGCTTATAAACGAGTTCTGATTTCTTTGAAGAACCGAATAAATAAGTCCATGATTTTAACCCATAATATGACCAAGATATCATAGTAGAAAATGCGAATAAGAAAATAGCAATAACTAAGACATATGGAAACCAAGATATCACACTCTCAAAAGCTTGTGAAGTGAGTTGAGCACCTTCAACACCTTGAACTCCAGACATCCCAGTAACGATAATAACTAAGGCTGTCATTGTACAAATTACTACTGTATCAATAAATGGTTCAAGTAAAGAAACGATACCTTCACTTACTGGCTCATTAGTTTTGGTAGCAGAGTGAGCGATTGAGGCAGAACCTACACCAGCCTCGTTTGAAAAGGCTGCTCTCCTAAAACCTTGAATTATGACACCTATAAAACCTCCAAAAGCTGCACTTGGCGCAAAAGCTCCTTTGAATATCATAGCAAAAGCATTACCGATATCTGAAAAATTAACCACTAAAATTACTAATGCTGCAGCTACATAAAGAACTGCCATAAATGGCACTATTTTCTCCGTCACTTTAGCTATACTTTTAATACCACCGATAATTACTGTACCTACTAGAATTGCTAATAGAAAACCAAACATTGGACCATTACCAGCAAGCATTGGAAATTGACCTGATAACTGAGCATATGCCTGATTAGCTTGGAACATATTACCACCACCAAAAGAACCTCCAATACAAAGTATAGCAAATAAAACAGCTAATACTTTTCCAATATTCGCATAGCCATATTTAGCTAAACCATTCTTAAGATAGTACATTGGTCCTCCCGAGACTTCACCATTCTCATTAACCACTCTATATTTGACGCCTAAGGTACACTCAACAAATTTTGATGACATTCCTAACAATCCAGCTACAATCATCCAAAAAGTTGCTCCTGGACCACCTACAGTTATTGCAACAGCAACCCCAGCAATATTACCTAAACCAACTGTAGCAGATAGAGCTGTGGCTAAGGCTTGAAAATGCGAAACTTCTCCCTCATCATTAGGATCATCGTATTTACCGCGAACCAAATCTATAGCGTGTTTAAATGCTCTGACGTTGATAAAGTTCATTTTTACAGTGAAAAATAATGCGCCAAACACTAACCAAACTACAACAATTGGAATTGAAGTGCCTATATCGAAACCCATAGCAGCAATAGGATCCCAAAAAATAAACATTGCAATAACATCTACTATTGGCACAAAAAAATCGTTAATTCGATCCCCTAAGTTTTTAGATTCTTCGGCAAAAGCTGAGTTTGTAGTTAATATTGATGATAACAAAAAAATAATGCGTTTCATATAGAGAATAATTGATATTATTAATTGAGTTGTTTTTCTAACAAGGTTAATCCTTCTTCAAAAGAATGAGGTTTATAACCCAATTCTTTAATACTTTTATCTAAAATAAATCCTGTCTTAGTTGGACGTTTTGCTTTTTGATTTAAAGTGGTTGAAGATATTCTATTTATTTGAGATTTATCGCATTGATAAAAGTCGGCCATTCTCTCAACCATTTCATATATACTCATTATGTCTTTTCCTGAGGCATTGTAAATACCAATAGCTTCTTTTTCAATAACTAAATAACATGCTTGTGCTAAATCCTCAGCTAGAGTTGGAGAACGAAATTGATCGTCAATTATATTCAATTCTGAGCCTTCTTTTAGTGCTTTTCTTCCCCACAGAACAATATTATTTCTCTGTAAGTTTTCAGCCGTTCCATATAAAATTATAGTCCTCAGAATAGCCCACTTACAATTAGATTGTTGTAAAACTTGCTCAGACTTCCATTTTGACAGGCCATAATAACTCAAGGGATTGGGTTGATCATTTTCACGATAGGGTCCGTTTTCGCCATCAAAAATGAAGTCTGTAGAAATATGTAATAGATGTGAATTAAAGTTCTCACAAGCTCTAGACAAATAGTTTACAGCTGTCACATTTATCTTGTCGCACAACTCTTTATCATCCTCACAGCCGTCAACATTAGTCATTGCAGCTGTGTTTATCACAAAGTCAGGTTTATATTTTTCAAATATTTGTAAAATATTTTTTTCTTCTGTAATATCTAAACTTTGATATATAAAATCGGACTGGTTTGAAATTAAACAAGAACCCAATGAGGTTGCCACCACTTTATACTTATGTTTTAATAGATGAACAAGTTTTTGACCTAGCAAGCCATTACTTCCTGTTATTAAAATCGTTTTTTTCATTATATACTTTTGGGCTTTACAAGATATAAGATAAAAAAATTAAAATAGGTGAACCAAAACCAAGAATAGCGGCAATAATAAACAACAATCGTATGCCTGATACATCAAGATCAAACTTTTCTGAAAGCCAAGAACAAACTCCTAATATTTTTTTTTCACTCATGAATTATTCGTAATATTTTGTAATAAAATCTACTATTAATTATAAATCAAATACGCTAGGTCTTTTGCGGTATTTAAAATGATTTCTAACTCTTAATACAAAAACCATACTTAGGTATATCAACGGAATACCAAAGTTAACAAAAGACAGATATATAAAAAATAAGCGAACAAAAGAAGGCTTCAAACCTAACTTACTTGCCCACCACGCACTTACTCCAAAGAATTGTTTTTCAAGAAAATTAAATAGACTTTTCATTTTTATAATCAACTCGTTGCCAATTTTGCAATTTAAACATTTTTTAGATTCACAATAATTTCTTAGGGCCAGTATTAATAGTTACATGTACTATATGTTAGATATATACTTCATTATTATATATTACTCTAGAATTTAAATAAATCAGATCCGACATCATAATTAGACTTATCTACTTTATAAATAAACAAAGGAAAATGCTGACTTTTCGATAATGACTTTGCATCAAAGTGAGTCAAGTGCCAAATATAATCAAGTAATTGTTAGTTTAGGGTATTTAAAAAAAGCTAATCCATTTGAATAATTACACTATCCTTGGATGATACTGCAAAAATACCATATCCTTGAATTTCGCCATCATCATCTAGAAAACTATTATAAACATTAACAGGCTCAGAATTAAAAATGGGATTATTTCCTGTATTTGATTGTATAATCTTTGTTGTAAAATAATTGTAAAAAGCATAATCTACACTCCATAAATTTAAAAGTATAGAGTCAGCTTTTGTGGACACATAACTATCGAATAATAAATTAAACTCTTTTGTTGTTCCATTGAATAACTTATCGTCAAAAAGGACTTTGCCTCTTGAAAATTGTCCTTGATTCAAAGAGGGGTCATCGCTATCAAAATTTATCTTTTCCATTTCTGAATAATATTCCACCCAAACATCTGTTGTATCAAAAGCATTTTGCGAATAATAGGCCTTAAGACTAATCATGTAATAATTATTCGATTGAGGATCATCAATTGTAAACTTAAGACTCATTGTTTCACTGGAGATGTTTTGGAGCTCTTCAATAGATTTTAGAAGTACTTTTTGAAAAGGGAACAAAGTAGCATTTATGGTATTGTATTTTGAATGTGATACTCGAATTTCAAAATTCGTTCCTTCTTGTACAGTTAATGAAGATTCATATCTGTTCTTGGGAGCATTATATGTTAGAGTATCTAGAGCAATCTCACCATCAATTAATATCACTAACGCATCGCTCAAAAAAACAAAATCATTGGTTGACAAGGGTGCTTGTGAAACACTAACATAGGCTTTCCACTTTTCGCCAACTTCGTTAACTGAATTAACTACTAATTTGGGCTCATGTGGTGGTAAATCTACATCAATAACGGTTTGTAGATTATCACAAGAGACAAATAAAATTACAATTATGATGGAAATAAAAAATCTTTTCATTATTCTAAAATTTAAATTTATAAGAAATAGATGGTATTATTGGAAACAAAGATGTCTGCCGAACAACTCTAGTACTAGTGGGTACACCATTTTGTATTTCTATATTATCGTTCACTGATAGAAAAAATGGATTTTTTCTGTTATAAACATTGTAAGCACCTACTGAAATAGTTCTATCTATCCTCTTCTTCTTTTTATGAAAGTTAAGACCTATATCTAACCTATGATAAGCAGGAAGTCTTAGATTGTTTCTTGTTGGGTAATATTCTATTTCACCCACGCTTCCTTCATCTATACCATTTATATTGCCATTTATATTAACTGATGGATATCTAGACTCTAGAAATGTCATGTTATTACCTGTTCCATAAACCCAAGTCATACCAATATCGAAGTTGTCTGAAAATTCATGTGATATCACTAATGAAAAATCGTGCCTTCTATCAAACTTATATGGATACCACTTCCCAAAATTAACCCCTTCAAACTTTCTCTCACTAAATGATAGCGTATACCCTATCCAACCAGTAGTTTTACCTTTTTTCTTTTGAATGAATAACTCTGCACCATAAGACCTTCCTATTCCATTAGTATCTACTTTATTTTTCCAATCATCAAATCCAATAATTTCTGCTCCAGGTTTTAATGTAATTAAATCACTCATTGTTTTGTAATACCCTTCTATACCAACTTCAATCGAACCATTTAAGAAGTTTTTGTTAGCAGTAAAGGCTACTTGTTTAGAATATTGTGGCGGAACAGAATCGGTACTCGGCACCCAAATATCGGTCGGCAATCCGGCTCCACTTCCAGTTAACAAGTGTATATGTTGCTGCATTTCAGCATAGGAGGCTTTTAAAGACCAATCTTTATTAATTAAATAACGTGATGAAAATCGAGGCTGAAAAGAATAGTAGGTTTTGTTATTGGTATTAAAATAACCTATATGCATTCCCAAATTGACTTTCAATTGATCATTAACTTTTATATCATCTTCAACATAAAAAAAGGCATCATTACTTTCTAATGCTTCGGAAAAATTAAAAGTCGTATCATAAGGTACCTGATAATTTTCTACACCAAGAGAATCTATTTCGTAGGAGCTGAGATACAACAGCAAAGAACCGGGATAAAAGTTATGACGCACATAGTTTAAACCGAATTTAATGTAATGATTAGGATTAGGTAAATAATCAAAATCAAATTTTGCACCATAGTCTTTAACTCCAGAAAAATAGTTGAAATTTGTAGTGTCTATATTAGTTGTATATGGTGTTACTTCTGATGAATAGCTATCAAATATGGTGTTAAATTGGTATTTACTATATGTCAAAGTTGTATTAGCGAATAGTTTATTGGAAAAAAGATGATTCCAACGAAAAGATGAAGTTACATTTCCCCAATCTAAACCAAAATCATTTCTGGATGTCGATTTATAATTGTTATTATCTATTAATGAGCTGTATTCATCTCCTTCAGATAAATAAAATCTATCTTTTCCCAAATAAGCGCTCAAATAAAGTCTGTCTTTTTCAGAAAATTTA
Organism: uncultured Flavobacteriales bacterium; assembly: GCA_964004705.1. Taxonomy (GTDB): domain Bacteria; phylum Bacteroidota; class Bacteroidia; order Flavobacteriales; family UBA7312; genus UBA8444. The sequence continues at coordinate 17,423 of CAXFOQ010000002.1, forward strand.
TGATTTAACTTGGCATTCAAATCATAAAAGTAATAACCTGCGGGGTTACCATCATTGGCACTTCTAATAAATGGTTGTGCTAAAATATCTATGTAAGTTCTTCTTCCTGAAACAATAAATGATGTCTTGTCTTTTATTATTGGACTTTGTAGGGTCAATTTTGAGGAGATTAAGCCAATACTTCCCTCACCTTCGATCTTCTTCATATTGCCTTCCTTCATATCAATTTCAAGAACAGAAGATAAACGCCCACCAAAACGCGCTGGAAAACCTCCCTTTGTTAGCCTCACATTTTTTATGGCATCGGCATTAAAAACCGAAAAAAAACCGAATAAATGTGAGGCATTATAAACAGGTACCCCGTCTAAAAGAATTAAATTTTGATCGGGACCGCCACCACGTACATAAAAGCCACTTGTTCCCTCACCACCAGATTGTACACCAGGCAATAATTGAATTGCTTTTAAAACATCTACTTCACCCAATAATGCTGGTATGTTTTTAATTTGTTGTACGGGGACCTCTACTATACTTGTTTGTGTTCTTTCAACAACGGTCTCTTCAGCTACAATAGTTACCTCACCAATATCAGTACTTGAGCTCTTTAAATCAACATTAAGCGAAATATTTTTGTTAAGGTTTACACTTTGTTTCAAGTTTTCAAAACCAATATAAGTAAACGAAATTTCATAACTACCTTCAGGTAAAGTAAGACTATAAAAGCCGTATGTATTAGAAGTTGTGCCGATAAGTTTTTCTTTAACTAATACATTTACACCAATCAATGATTCCCCATTTTCATTATCATTAACGAAGCCACTAATGGTATACTTTTGTTGAGAAAATGAGTAGAGGGAAATTACTATCAAAAAAGATAGGATAAAATATTTTTTCATCATTAATTTAGTTTAGTAAACATAATTTGTAATCAGAAATTTTATTTTAGAAGTGATGCATTTTTCAGCATTTCACTCATCTTATTTTGCAACTCTAATGATTTTTGTCTAGCTACTTTTGCAAAGTCTTGTGAAGAATTAGCATAAATAATTCCCCTAGAAGAGTTAACTAATAAACCACAATATGAATTCATTCCATATTCGGCAACCTTTTCTAGACTTCCCCCTTGGGCACCCACACCAGGGACCAAAAGAAAATTGTCAGGTACTATTTTACGTATTTCTTTCAAGGCTTTTGCTCTAGTAGCACCAACTACAAACATGATGTTCTGTCCATAAGTTTGAACTTTTTTAAGCACCTTTTTATATAACATTTCGTTATCTTCATCTTTGAGGAGTTGAAAGTCTAAGCCACCTTTATTGGACGTTAGTGCTAACACAATAGCCCACTTTCCATCAAAGTCTAAAAAAGGCTTAACAGAGTCTGACCCCATATATGGTGCAACAGTAACAGAATCAAAATTATAAGTTTCAAAAAAAGTTTTGGCGTACATTTTTGAAGTATTTCCAATATCCCCTCGTTTGGCATCAGCAATTGTAAAAATCTCTTTTGGAATATATTCTAAGGTCTTTTTTAAGCTATTCCAACCACTTACCCCCATACTTTCATAAAAAGCTATATTGGGCTTGTAGGCAACACATAAATCATTAGTAGCATCTATTATTTGCTTATTAAACTCAAAAATTGGGTCGTCTGTGTTGAGAAGATGAGATGGGATTTTTTGTAAATCAGTATCCAAACCAATACACAGGAATGATTTTTTCTTTTTTATTTGCTGAAATAAATATTCTCTAGTCATTCTCAATTATCATTAGTAGTTCCTTCTTTTAGTCTTTCTGCATTTTCTGCTAACTGCAGTTCTTCAATGAATTTATCAATTTCACCATCCATAACATTAGAAAGGTTATACTGAGTTAGACTAATACGATGGTCTGTAACTCGACCTTGAGGATAATTATAGGTTCTTATTTTTGCTGATCTATCACCAGTAACAACCATTGATTTACGTTTTCCTGAAAGTTCCTCCAATCGTTTTTGTAGTTCTATTTCATAAATACGTGAACGTAATACTTTGAGTGCCTTATCGTAATTTTTGTGTTGCGATTTTTGATCTTGACATTGAGCCACTACACCAGTTGGAATATGAGTTAACCTCACAGCCGAATAAGTCGTGTTAACGGACTGACCTCCAGGTCCTGAAGAACAATAAGTATCTTTTCTGATATCACTATCTTTAATCTCAACATCAAACTCTTCAGCCTCTGGCATAACCACGACCGATGCTGCAGAAGTATGTACTCTACCTTGTGTTTCGGTCTGAGGAACCCTTTGAACACGATGAACACCAGACTCAAATTTTAGCATTCCATAAACATCTTCTCCTTTAATATTGAAGATGATTTCTTTATAACCTCCAGATGTTCCCTCTGCTACATCCACAACTTCAGTTTTCCAACCTTTAGAACTAGCATAATTATAATACAATCTATATAAATCACCAGTAAAAATACTAGCTTCGTCCCCACCTGCTCCAGCACGAATTTCTAAGACTGCGTTTTTAGAATCAGCAGGATCTTTAGGTATAAGTAAAACTTTTATTTCTTCATCTAATTCTTCTTTTTTAGGCGTTAATTCATCCAACTCCATCTTTGCCATTTCCTTCATCTCATCGTCTTTCAACATTTCTTTGGCATTCTCAATGTTGGACAATATATTTTTATATTCCTGATAAGCTTCAATAATAGGCTTAAGATCTTTATACTCTTTATTAAGTTGGATATATTGTTTCATATCAGAAATTATATTGGGATCAACAATAAGTTCTGACACTTCATCAAATCTATTTTTTATTGCTTCTAACTTATCTAACATTTAGTATATAAATTCTCCAAAATGGCTTTTGATAGTTAATTTTTTACCGTCATAAGCTTCTACTCTACCTACTACTTTTGCTTCCACACCAAAAGAATTAGATATAGCAATAATAGAATCTGCTGTTTCTTGAGGAACATACAACTCCATTCTATGTCCCATATTGAACACTTTGTACATTTCCTTCCAATCCGTATTAGACTCTTTTTGAATCAATTCAAATAAAGGTTGAATATCAAAAAGGTTATCTTTTATGACGTGTACATCGTCAACAAAATGCAGAACTTTAGTTTGTGCCCCTCCACTACAATGTATCATGCCATGTATATCACAACGATATTTTTCTAAAATCTCTTTTATTATAGGAGAATAAGTTCTAGTTGGTGACAAAACTAATTTACCCACATCTACACTTAAATCAGCTAAAGTATCCGTTAACTTTTTACTTCCAGAATAAACCAGGCTTTCAGGAACTGATGAATCATAACTTTCAGGATACTTTTCTGAAAGATACTTAGCAAAAACATCGTGACGAGCAGAAGTCAAACCATTACTTCCCATACCACCGTTGTATTCGCTTTCATAAATAGCCTGACCAAATGAGGATAAACCTACTATTACATCACCTGATTGAATATTGCTATTTGTAATAACATCTGTTTTTTTCATTCTTGCTACTACTGTAGAGTCAACTATAATTGTTCGAACAAGATCACCAACATCAGCTGTCTCGCCACCAGTTGAACGAATATCTATACCAAAACCTCTCAAATCAGAAAGTAGTTCTTCTGTCCCATTTATTATTGCTGAAACAACTTCTCCTGGAACGAGATTTTTATTTCTACCTATTGTAGAAGATAGTAAAATATTGTCGGTTGCTCCAACACATAATAAATCGTCAATATTCATTACTAGAGCATCTTGAGCTATCCCTTTCCAAACGGAAATATCAGTTGTTTCTTTCCAATACATATATGCCAAAGATGATTTAGTACCAGCACCATCGGCATGCATAACTATACAGTATTCATCGTCATTTGACAGGTAATCTGGAACTATTTTGCAAAATGCTTTAGGAAACAATCCTTTATCTACATTTTTAATTGCCTGATGTACATCTTCCTTGTCGGCTGAAACTCCTCTTAAGTTGTATCTATCGTTACTCATTATAATGTAAAAAAAAAGCATCTCTAGTTTATCGAGACGCTTTTTGTATTGTTAAATTAAACTACTTTTTCTTAGGAAGTACCGTATCTGATTCAGCATCATAGAAAGAATCTAGCACAACTTTAAAGTCTGTCCTTCTATTGTATTGATGAGCTTTCTCTATATCTTTCCTTCTTTTCAACTTATCAATAAATGTCTCATTTAAAATTGCTCCAGGTCTTAACTTACCATCCTTTACATCCATAACAAATGGTTCATTTTCTCCCATGCCTTTAGCAATTAATCTCATTGGCGCAATACCTTTTGCTACCATATAATCAACACAAATTTGGGCTCTTCTTTGGGATAAGGCTATATTGAATTCATCACCTGCTCTATTGTCTGTATGAGAACGTAATTGAATTACAACATTAGGATTTTCAATTAGTACAGTAATTAGGCTATTAAGTGCATCTTTAGATTCTTTTCTTAGTTCAGCACTATTATAATCGTATTCAATTTTTGGTAAAACAATTTCTTTGAGCGTAGCTTCTAATACAATATCTTGAACCATATTAACAGATTCTTTCACGCCAATTGTCGATTGAGTAAAATTAGTTGACAAATAGCCTTCACTTGTGACAACAAGGTTATATGATACATTTTCTTTAATGAAATCTTCATCAAATAAATATCTACCTGAATTATCTGTAATAGTTCGAGAAGTACTACCATCACTTCCAATAATATCAATGTTCGCTCCAGTTATAATTTGTTTTGTTTTAAGATCCGTAATTACTCCTGAAAGCGTTAAATTTAGCTTTGGTAAGTTAAATCGATAAATATCATCACCTTTACTTCCTACTCTGTTAGAAGATAAATAACCTCTTTCTTCTTCGTCTTCAAAAATAATTCCAAAATCATCATTAGAAGAATTGATTGGACTATTCATATTATCTACTGAACGAAGATTGTTTTCGGCATCAAATGTAGCCTTAAAAATATCAAGACCTCCCATACCTATGTGGCCGTCAGAAGAAAAATAAAGAGATCCGTCGGCATGGATAAAAGGAAATAATTCATTTCCGCTAGTATTAATTTCATCACCTAGATTGATTGGCTCACTCCACTCATCTCTTTTAACTTTTTTGATGTACCAGATATCTTTACCTCCGTAACCACCATTCATATCAGATGAAAAATAAAGAACTTTACCGTCAGAACTCAATGATGGATGTGCAAAACTACTTACACTATCGTATGGAAGTGGTAATAATACTGGCGATATCCAATTTTTACCTTTTTTCTTTGAGAAATAAATTTCACAAGTTGGGACAGGCTTAACTTTTGAGTTTTGCATACATCTTGTAAAATACAATTCATTGCCTCTCTTGTTTATTGATGGAGCTGCTTCATGATCAGAAGTATTCATTGGCTCCGCAAATGGGGATGGCTTAGACCATCTTTTCTTTTTCTTATCGTATTTTGACCAATAAATGTCAGTAAAAGAATTACCTGTAAAACCATCAGAAGACTTTCCTAAAGAGCCATCTCTAGAAGATGTAAAAAACAACTCGTCATAGTCTCTACTAGCGTAACAGGGAGCATACTCTTCTTGATTAGTATTATGTGGGAATGGGGTTAACTCATATCGACTTGGATTCTGCAATACATCCTGAGCAAACATACAAGACTCTATACCTTTTTGAGCTCTTTCATCATCTGGCTTGAATTCTTTGTACTTTTTGTATTGCACTATAGCATCAGAGAAATTTTGTTGTTTTTGTAAAACTTGAGCGTATCTAAGATATACTTCAACATGAGGGTATTTAGCTTTTATAGCTCGCTTATACATTGCCATCGCTTTCTTCAGAAATATTGGGGTTCCTATGTTTCTAGCACACTCAGCTTGTAGAAAAATTAATTCGGCTTTTTTAGCCCTATTTTTCTCTTTAGCATAATCGGCTTTATAAAGCTTTTCTGCTTCATAATAATTTTGCATCATAAAGGCTTTATCAGCCTTAGACATCTTGTTTTTCTTAGGAGATTGAGAAAAAAGAGATGTTGATGACATCAATAAAAACAATATCGAAAGTGAAAGTATATTTTTCATTTTTTGAATCATAGAATTTTTGCTAAAATAAGGATTTATTTCATTGGATAACATCACAATGCAATATCTATTAAAAAGTTGTTAATATTTTTGGTAGATTTACCAAATTGAAACAATAATAAAATTTATATTTGTGTAGTATTTACACTTTCTATTAATAATAATTAAAAAATGACAAAAAGTAAACTTGAGTATATTTGGCTCGACGGATATGAACCTACTCAAAACATGAGAAGTAAAACTAAAATTATTAATGATTTTAGTGGTAAATTAGAGGATTGTCCTATGTGGTCTTTCGATGGAAGCTCGACGCTGCAGGCTTCTGGAGGTTCTTCAGATTGTTTGTTAAAACCTGTAGCTATTTACCCTGACCCTTCAAGAATTAATGGTTATTTAGTTATGACAGAAGTTTTAAATGCTGATGGCTCTAATCATCCATCGAATGCTAGAGCAACAATTGATGATGATGATAACGATTTTTGGTTTGGTTTCGAGCAAGAATATTTCATTATGGATACTAAGACTCAACTTCCTTTAGGTTTCCCGCTAGGTGGTTACCCAGGTCCACAAGGATTGTATTATTGTTCAGTTGGTGGAAAAAATACTCACGGTAGAGAACTTGTAGAAGAGCACGCAGATTTATGTATTGAAGCTGGACTAAACTTTGAGGGAATCAACCAAGAAGTTGCTAGCGGTCAATGGGAATTCCAATTGTTTGCTAAAGGTGCTAAAAAAGCTGGCGACGAAATTTGGATTGCTAGATATATTTTAGACAGACTTACAGAGAGCTTCGGATATTACATTGAATACCATCCAAAACCCATCAAAGGAGATTGGAATGGTTCAGGAATGCATGCTAATTTTTCCAATACTACATTAAGAACATGTGGATCAAAAGAAGTATATGAAAAAATTTGTGAAGCTTTCAGGCCAGTTGCTCAAGAACACATTAAAGTTTATGGTGCATTCAATGATGAGAGACTTACTGGCTTGCACGAAACAGCGTCTATTAACGATTTTAGCTATGGCGTTTCAGATAGAGGTGCTTCTATTAGAATACCTATTATGACTGTTGAAAACGGCTGGAAAGGTTGGCTTGAAGATAGAAGACCTGCTTCAAACGGAGATCCGTACAAAATTGCAGCAAGAATTATAAAAACTGTAAAAGGAGCAGAATAAATAAATTCAGTATGAAATTGAAAAACTAACAAGAAATCTTGTTAGTTTTTTTTTAATTATTTTTTTAGGTCTTTTTCAACCTTCTGAGCTTCCTCATTAACAGTATTTGCACTTGAACGAATTTCTCTTCTTATATCGTTAGAAGCATCTTTCATCTCTCTAATACCTTTACCTAATGCTCTTGCAATCTCAGGTATCTTTTTAGAACCAAATAACATAACTACCACTAACATGATAATTAGAATTTCTGGCCCACCAATAAACAAAATAATAGAAGTCATTTAAAATTTTTGAGTACTACAAATTTAAAGATAAATTAAAAATTATAAATGCCCCAAAAATTTGGAGTATTTAAAAAAAATACAAATTGATAATATAGAATCACTTTTTATTTTCTGATTTTTTGATGGTATCAACCATAATTGGTGATGCTACGAATAATGAAGAATATGTTCCTACAATAACACCAACCATTAAGGCAAACATAAATCCTCTTATCACTTCACCCCCAAACAAGAAAATAACTAATAACACAAAAAATGTAGTCAGAGAAGTGTTTACTGTTCTACTTAAAGTACTATTTAAAGCATTATTGACCAGAGAAGTAAATTCTTTCTTCTTATAAATATTCATATGCTCTCTAATTCTATCGAATACTACAACCGTATCGTTAAGAGAATAACCAATAATTGTTAAAAGAGCTGCAATAAAGGCTTGATCAATTTCCAACGAAAATGGTAAAATTCCATAAAATAACGAGAAAATGGAAAGTACAATTAACACATCGTGGAACACTGCAGCAACTGCACCTAAACTAAATTGCCATTTTCTAAATCTTAGTAAAATATATAAGAAAATAACAAGTAATGAGAAAATTATTGACCACAAAGCCGAAACTTTAATATCATCAGCAATAGTAGGTCCTACTTTTTGAGAACTCATAATTTCATAATTACCAATTTCAGACAAACCATTGTCTAGCTTTTTAGCTACTAACGAATCAGCACTCAATTCTTTACTATCAATCAGAAATTTAGTGGTAATCTTAACTTGATTGTTATCTCCAAAAGTTTTTACCTCAGGAAACATTTTTAGACCCGAATCGTCCACAAAATAATCAGCTAACGAATTTCTTACTGCCTCATTATCAACAGGCTGATCAAAACGCACAACAAATGTTCTACCACCTTTGAAATCTACACCATAATTAAGTTTTTTAGTAATTAGAGAACCTATTCCAATTAAAATTATTAATGATGAAACTCCGTAGAAAAATTTACGCTTTCCTATAAAGTCAATTGCTGTATTTTTAAATGCGCCTTTAGTGATAGAATTGTCAAAAGTAGCTGTACCTTTTTTCTCAAGTTTCCAATGAAAAATTAATCTCGTAATGAAAATAGCTGAGAATAAAGAAGTCAGAATACCTATTACGAGAGTTGTTGCAAAACCTTTTATAGGGCCAGAACCAAAAATATAAAGAATTATACCTGTCAGAAGAGTAGTTACGTTAGCATCAATGATTGAACTATAAGCATTTTTATATCCATCAGAAACAGCTAATTTAAGACCTTTACCATTTAATAATTCTTCTCGAACTCTTTCGTAGATAAGTACATTTGCATCTACAGACATACCAATGGTAAGAACAATACCTGCAATACCGGGTAAGGTAAGTACGGCTCCTAGAGAAGATAATACACCAAACACAAAGAAAAGATTAGCTAATAGTGCAATATTAGATACTAATCCTGCAAAACTATAATAGAACATCATATACACCAATACTATGGACAATGCAATAATGAAAGATCTAAGCCCAGAGTCAATAGCCTCTTGACCAAGTGAGGGGCCAACAATTGCTTCTTCAATAATTCTTGCAGGAGCAGGTAATTTACCAGACTTTAAAATATTGGATAGGTCATTTGCTTCATTTATAGTAAAGTTTCCTGTAATCTGCGATCTTCCACCAGAAATTTCTGCTTGAACAGTTGGGAAAGAATATACATAATTATCAAGGACAATTGCAACGCTTTTACCGATATTGTCAGCTGTTAATCTCTTCCATTGTCTAGCACCCTCTGCATTCATTGCCATAGAGACTTCCGGTACACCGTTAAATTGACCGAAGTCTGTTCTTGCATCTGTTACGACATCACCCTCCATTGCGGCTTTACCGTCTCTTGTAGTAACTTTTAAAGCTACAAGCTGTACAAATTTTCCTTCTTTATCATAAGGCTTTACAGTCCAAGCAAAATGTACATCTCTTGGCAAGATGTCTTTTACTTCTTCCATTTTTAAATAATCGTTAACAACGGCAGTATCTTTAACTGAAGAAATACCACATACGGGTCCTTCATTTGGTTGATTTGACTGATTTAGATTTGGGAATAAAACAGCATATAATGGATTTTCTCTAGAAAATTGTTCAGCAGTTATTGCAGCTGAATCTGAAGCGACTTCGCTGTCAATACTCAAATCATCAATATTCAATGATCCTTCTAATTCATCTTCTGAAGCTAGTTCTTCTTGAACAGCTTCTAATTCTGAAATAGTATCTTCCTCATTTTCGACTTGAGATTTTAAATAAGTGTTAATTTGATCAATCGCACCTAAAATTTCAGCATTTTCATAGGTTTCCCAAAACTCTAGTTGGGCAGTACCTTGTAAAAGCTTACGAACTCTTTCAGGATCTTTAACTCCAGGTAATTCAACTAAAATTCTACCCGAACCCTCTAAACGTTGTATATTTGGTTGTGACACACCAAAGCGGTCAATCCTTGATCTTAAAATATTAAATGAGCGATCTATAGCGTCTTCTACCTCTATGCGAATTACGCCAATAACTTCATCATTAGTTGAATTAGATGTTATTTTATCCCTTAATTCAGATGTATAAAAAAATGAAGTTAATTTTCCTTCAGGATTGATTTCATTAAAAGATTGAGCAAACAAAGTCACAAAATCGTCTTGACTATCTAATTGTTTATCAATAGCCAGATTAATTGCACTATTGAAGTTTTCGTCCTGGTTGTAATTAGACATTGCCCTAATAACATCTACAACTGAAACTTCAAGAGTTACGTTCATACCACCTTTAAGATCTAAACCTAAATTTAATTCTCTAGATTTACATTCGTTGTAAGAATAATTTTTAAAACCTATATTATAAACTGGTTCTGAGGAAATAGAGTCTAAATACGCTTTTTCTTTTAGCTCATCACCATTCGAATACTCTATAGCATCTTCTTCTATACCTTTAGCAACCCATGTAAAGGATAGTTGATATAAACAAACAACAGCAAAGACTATTGCGAACAATGAAACAAAACTTTTATTTTGCATAATATTTTTATTTAGAACGCGCAAATATAGAATTTCAATTTTGAAATAGCAATTGAAATCAGATTTACTAATTATTTGTCTGTATGTTCAATCTCATTATATTTTGGCATACGTTTTTCAAAATTTTAAATCGTAAGTTTGTAAGTATGAAAAAAGCACTATTGCTATCTATTTTTATGATTCCATTTACGATTTTTGGACAGTTTCTTAAAGAATCCGAACTTTCAATTATCGAAAATGGAAGTTTGATTAAAAATCCTCTTACTGGCGGACTGAATTCCTGTCAATTATCTAATATTGATTTAAACAATGACGGAAAGAAAGATATTTTTGTATTTGAACGTGTAGGTGATAGAGTTTTATGTTTTCTTAATAACAATGATGGCGTTGGAGCTGATTTTGACTACAGTAAAGACTACAGCAAGAACTTTCCTGAGCTAAATAAATGGGCTTTATTAGTTGACTTCAACTGCGATGGCAAGGAAGATATTTTTACCTACAACGACAGCTATGTAAAGGTATATAAAAACACTTCTCAAGGCGAAAATCTAAGTTTTCAAATCGTAACACATGCTTTAATTAGTGACTTAGGACCTATTCTTAGTGCTATAATAATATCAGAAGTCGATATTCCATCATTTGTTGATGTTGATGGAGATCAAGATATTGACGTGCTAACTTTTAAACAAAGCGGTGGCTATATAGAATACCATCAAAATCAAAGTCAAGAACTGTATGGCAATTGTGACAGCCTAGTTTTTGAATTGAAAACTGATTGTTGGGGAGAGTTTTTTGAAGGATTAAACACCTATGAATTTAATAGCTGCAATGAAGATGCAATAATTAAACAATCAGAAACTCGATCATCTGGCGCTCATAGTGGCTCATCATCTTTAGCTATTGACATGGACGGGGATAACGATATGGATTTAATTTTAGGCGATGTATCTTTTGATAACTTAAACTTATTGATTAATGGAGGTGACTCACAAGATGCAAGCATGATTTCTGTAAATCAAGATTTTCCAATAGGCAATGGAAGTAATATAAGTGCTGAAATCAATACTTTTCCTGCTGCTTTTTATTTAGATGTAAACAACGATAATTTTAAAGATTTGGTAATCAGCCCTAATATTGACAATAACTCGGAGAATTTTGAAAGTATCATGGTATTTTTAAACACTACAGAAGAAGACAACCTTACTTTTGAGTTTAGTCAGAAAGATTTTCTTCAAGATAATACATTAGATTTTGGCTCAGGAGCTTACCCTGCAGTTATTGACTACAACAACGATGGCTTAAAAGATTTACTTATTGGAAATTACGGGTATTTTAATAACAATAACCCTATTTCTCAACTTGCATTACTTAGAAATATAGGAAGCCAAAATGAACCAAATTTTGAAGTTGTTGATAGGGATTTTGGAGGGCTTTCAACAATTGCATTAGACACTATTCTAAACGAAACGGTAAAAGGCATTTTTCCGACTCTTGCAGACTTGGATAATGATGGGGATGATGATATGGTTGTAGGTGATAATAATGGAAAAATACATTATTTTAAAAATAATGCTAGTGCAGGTCAAGATGCTTTATTCGAATTGGAAAATGTCAACTTTTTTAATATTGATATAGGACAACACTCAGCTCCTTTTCTTTATGATATGAATGATGATAATTTATTTGACTTAATAATTGGTCAAGTAGATGGTACGATTACTTACGCCCAAAATACGGGAACGATTGAAAATCCAGTCTATGATACTCTTATTGAAGATTTTGGAGGTATATCAGTCAATAATGAAGAAAGTTTATATGGATTCAGTACTCCTTTTGTTTTTAAACAAGATAATGAAATAAATATTTTAATCGGAAGTGAAAGTGGTCGGATATACCATTACAAGAGTTTGAATAACGACTTATCTGTAAATTTTGAACTTATTAGCGACAACTTTCAGTCTATCGGTAAAAGAAAAAATACAGCAATACTTTTTGATGATTTTACTAATGATGGTAAAAGAGAAATGTTTTTAGGCATGCAATCTGGTGGGCTATTTTATTTTTTTAACGATAGTACTAATACAACTACAGACAATTATGTCAGTAATTTTTTGGCAAAAATTTACCCTAATCCTAGTTATAAACAACTAACTATTGATACTGATAAAGAAAGTCAAATTTCTATTTATTCAAGTGTAGGACAATTGGTATTAAATAGTAAAATACAAGGACTATCAACCATTGATATTGGCTTTTTAGCTCCAAGCTACTATTTGATTCACATACAACAAAATGGTGTTTCAGAATGGAGAAAAATTATCAAAAAATAAATAGAAAGACTCTGTTTGAATAACAATTTTATAAATATCCAAGTTATGTGTTGACTTAGCTCAGCAATGAATTAGTAGCTTTAACCCCTTGAGCTGATTCGGCTAGTTTTTCTTTTTCCTCATCATCAAGGTCGATTTCAATAATCTTTTCAATTCCATTTTTGCCTAGAACAACAGGTACACCAATACATAAATCGCTCATTCCATACTCTCCTTCTAATAATGCTGAACATGGAAACATTTTATGCTGGTCACAAGCGATAGCCTGAACTAAAGATGAAACAGCCGCTCCTGGTGCATACCATGCCGAAGTTCCTAACATTGCAGTAAGTGTAGCTCCTCCAATTTTAGTATCTTCCATTACTTTATTTAATCTTTCATAACTTAAAAACTCCGAAACTCTAACACTATTCCTTGTGGCTAAACGAGTCAATGGTAACATTCCTTTGTCACTATGACCGCCAATAACCATACCATCGACATCAGAAGCTGGACATTTAAGAGCTTCACTTAACCTGTATTTAAATCTAGCGCTATCTAAAGCTCCACCCATACCAATGATTCTATGCTTAGGAAGACCAGTAACTTTGTGTGTTAAGTAGGTCATAGTATCCATTGGGTTACTGACTATTATAAGTATTAAATTAGGCGAATACTTTATTAGGTTTTCTGAAACCATTTTAACAATTCCAGCATTGATATCAATTAACTCTTCACGAGACATTCCAGGTTTTCTAGGAATTCCACTAGTAATGACAGCTATATCACTATTTACAGTTTTTGAATAATCGTTAGTACTTCCAACAATTTTAGTGTCAAAACCATTTAAAGAAGCAGTCTGCATCAAGTCCATAGCTTTTCCTTCAGCAAAATTTTCTTTGATATCAACTAAAACTACTTCGGATGCGAAATCTTTTATGGCAATGTATTCTGCACAACTTGCACCTACAGCTCCAGCGCCTACAATTGTTACTTTCATAAAATTATATTTTAAGCAAAATTAAATATTTAATACTTTAAATATAAATTAAAAAGTATTAAAATTATGTAAACAACATCATAAATTTGCAAATCTACAGGCTTATCTAAATTAACTTTTTGATATTTGATTTTATTTATATCTTTAAAGGCTGAACACATAGCAAGAAAAATCTGTTCATTTATGAGATACTTAACCTTACTGCTCACTATAATATTTTTTTGTGCTAATCAAGCAAACGCTCAGATTGATGCAGGTGCAGATGTCATTATTTGTAATATTGAAAATGTAGATTTATCTGCTGATTATACTCCTAATTCTATTGGAACAAGTGATTATACCATTGAAAATATTCCTATTGATATGGATCCTTTTAATTCAGGAACCAATCTAAATGGTCTTGGGGATGATATATATTCGGGTATCATTGATATAGGTTTTGATTTTTGTTTTTATGGAAATATTTTTAATCAACTTTTAATCTCTACCAATAATTATGTGACCTTCGATCTTACTAACGCAAGTGCATATTCTCCCTGGAATACATATGCTATTCCAAGCGCTGCACCTCCAGGGCAGGTAATTAATGCTATTATGGGACCTTGGATGGACTTAAACCCAAATAATGGTGGAGGACTATACTACAATGTTTATGGTGTTGCTCCATTTAGAAGATTTGTAGCCTCTTTTGAAAACTTTGGTTATTTTAGTTGTGCAGGATTACAATTTAATGGTCAAATAAAGATTTTTGAAACGACTAATGTCATCGAAATTCATATTCAAGATCAACCATTGTGTGCTAATTGGAATAACGGCGAATCAGTACTAGGCATAGTAAACGAAGACGAAAGCCAATTTTTAATTGAAGCAGGTTGGAATAATACCCAACTAACAGGTAATAATCAAGCATTTAGATTTGTGCCTGATGGAGCAAACAACTCTAATGTTACATGGCAAGATGATATGGGTAATGTAGTTGGTAATGGTACGAATATAACTGTTTCACCATTAGTAACAACAACCTACACAGTAACTGCTTCCGAGTGTCCAGACACATACACAGATGATGTGACAGTATTCGTTTCTACACCAGTTATAATTGATGCTATAGTTGACGATAACATTTGTCCTGGAGAAATTTTTGGTGCAATTGATATCACTACCTCTAATGGTACCGCACCATTCAGTTTTGATTGGACTTCTTTGAATAATAATTATACATCTTCTAGCGAAGATATTAGTAGCCTTTTGTCAGATACTTACAACTTAACGCTTACAGATGATTTAGGCTGTGTATATACAGCAGGTCCTTTTGTAATATCTCCACCACCACAAAATATTGAGATATTTGAATCCATAGATCCTGTAAGCTGCTTTGGATTTAGTGATGGTATAATTAGTACAAACGTAAGCGGCGGTACACCTCCATATATTTATAATTGGACAGGTGACAATCCTATGACAGGAAATGGAACATCAATAATAAGTGATTTAGCATCTGGAAATTATCAGATCAGTGTAACAGATAATAACAATTGTCAAAACTCTGCCTCATATTTCTTACCTGAAAATTCTTCAATTTCACTGAGCAGTACAATTTCTGACTATAACGGTTTTAATGTAAGATGTTATGGCGGAGACGATGCTTGGGTGTCTTGTGTAGCAAGTGGTGGTATGCTTCCATACACATATAACTGGGTTGACTTATCGACTAATGATATCATTTCAAATCAAGCTGATATTTACAACATAGTTGCTGGAAGCTATACATTTACCGTTGAAGATGCAGAAGGCTGTCCTAATAGCATCACTTTTGATATCACTCAACCAGACTCTCTATCTCTAGACATTGCTAACTACAGTCATAAAAGCTGCACCTATAACAACGATGGCTTTATTGAGGTATCATCTTGGGGCGGGCCAGACAACCCACCCTATTCAGAGCAATTTTTACCAATTTCGTTTGTTTGGAAAGGAGAAAATTCGTTTTACTCTACTGACCAAAACATTTATAACTTATCCGAAGGTTCATATACTATTACCGTTGAAGATGCTAACCAATGTATTAACGATTTAACTTTCGAAATTACACAGCCTCCTTTTGTAATAGCTGACTACAGAGTTATGGATGATACGGTAACAACCAACTATCCTATAGTCAACTTGTACGATAATTCAGAAGGTAATATCGTAGAGTGGCAATGGGAATTAAGTAATGGATTTACTGCTAATTCTCAAAATGTTATGAATTTAGATTTATCAACAAATTTAGATAGTACTGGTATTAAATATTACGATTTGAAATTAGTAGTTATTGACGAATTTATGTGTAAAGATAGTATCTATGGAACTTTAGCTATAAAAGAAGAACATACTTTATTTGTTCCTAATGGTTTTACTCCAGATTTGGACGGTAATAACGATACATTCAAAATATTTCATCACGCTATGAAAACAGAAACGTTTTCTATATCTATTTTTGATAGATATGGTTCATTAGTATTTCAGTCTAATGATCCAGATATGGCATGGGACGGTACGAATATAATAACAGGAAGACCACTCATTACAGGAACTTATTCATATGTACTTAGCTATCAAGATTTTGAATACCGAATTTACGATCACACCAATTGTGAAAATTGTACTGGTACTATTACTTTAGTTAGATAAATCAAAAATATACGCACAATAATAAAGCGCTAAATTGAGGACTTTTATATTTATTGAATAGTTATTTATATATCAATTTTAGCGTATTTAGCATTTTGCTCAATAAAGGCCCTACGAGGCGGAACCTCATCACCCATAAGCATAGAAAATATTCTATCTGCTTCAGCTGCACTATCAATTGACACTTGCCTTAGAGTTCTAGTATCTGGGTTCATCGTAGTATCCCACAGTTGCTCCGCATTCATTTCACCAAGACCTTTGTAACGTTGAATATTAGCGCCATTCATCTTTTCAACCATTAAGTCTCTTTCTTCATCAGACCAACAATAATGTTGTTCTTTACCTTTTTTAACTAAATACAAAGGAGGAGTTGCAATATAAAGGTATCCATTTTCTATCAACTCTTTCATATATCTAAAATAGAAAGTCAGAATAAGAGTAGCAATATGAGAACCATCAACATCTGCATCAGTCATTATAACAATTTTATGATACCTTAATTTTTCAAGATTTAAAGCTTTTGAATCATCTTCTGTTCCAATAGTAACTCCTAAAGCGGTGTACATATTCTTGATTTCTTCATTTTCAAAAACCTTGTGTTGCATTGCTTTTTCAACGTTCAAGATTTTACCTCTTAGAGGCAGAATAGCTTGAAAAAATCTATCTCTACCTTGTTTTGCAGTACCACCTGCCGAATCTCCCTCGACCAGAAATATCTCACATTTTTCTGGATCTTTATCAGAACAGTCTGCTAATTTACCAGGAAGTCCAGAGCCAGACAGTACGTTCTTTCTTTGCACCATTTCACGAGCCTTACGAGCGGCATTTCGAGCTTGAGCCGCCAAAAGAACTTTTTGAACAATCTGTTTTGCCATATTTGGATTTTCTTCCAAATAATTTGTTAGCATTTCACCAACAGCTTGGTCAACAGCACCGGTAACTTCTTTATTACCTAGCTTAGTTTTCGTTTGACCTTCGAACTGAGGTTCCATAACTTTAACTGAAATAACTGCTGTTAAACCTTCTCTAAAATCATCACCAGCAATCTCAAACTTGACTTTGTCCAACATACCTGACTCATCAGCATAACGCTTTAGAGTTCTTGTAAGTGCTCTTCTAAATCCAGAAAGGTGTGTGCCACCTTCATGAGTATTGATATTATTGACGTATGAATGAATATTTTCACTAAATGAGGTGTTATAGTGCATAGCTATTTCGACAGGAACACCATTTTTTTCTGTATCCATATGAATTACAGAATCTAATAATTTCTCTCTGTTTTCATCTATTAGCTCTACAAAATCAATCAGACCATTTTCTGAAACAAAGTTATCTTTAATGAAATTGCCTTCTTCATCTTCACGGCGTCGGTCTGTCAAAGAAAGTTTTATTCCCTTGTTTAAGAAAGATAATTCTCTTAAACGACTTTGTAAAATATCAAAGTGGTAAACTGTTTCATGAAATATTTCATTGTCAGGAAGAAAAGTTACGATAGTTCCGGTTTTATCGGTCGTTCCTATTTCCTTAACGTCATACATTGGTATACCTCTTTGATATTCTTGATGATAAATTTTACCATTTCTATGTACTTCAACTTTTAGGTGGATTGATAGTGCATTAACACACGAAACACCAACACCATGTAAACCTCCAGAAACTTTATATGAGTCCTTGTCAAATTTACCACCAGCATGGAGAACTGTCATTACAACTTCTAATGCAGATTTTTTTTCTTTTGGGTGAATATCAGTAGGAATACCACGACCATTATCAATTACAGTTATCGAATTATTTTCATTGATAACCACATCTATGTCGGTACAGTGACCTGCCAAAGCCTCATCAATAGAATTGTCTACAACCTCATACACAAGATGGTGTAGTCCTTTTTGACCGATATCACCAATATACATGGCTGGTCTTTTTCTTACTGCCTCAAGGCCTTCCAGGACCTGAATGTTGCCAGCACCATAGTCAGCTTTATTTTCTAAATTTTCACTCATTGTTTTATATGTTTATTAACTTGGCTACATACTAGATTAAAACAAAGGTAAAAAAAGGACAATAAATCAATAAAAAAAAGTAAGAAATATAGTGTCTACTTATTAACAATTAGTGAATAAGTTTAAAAACGCAAAGACAAGCCAAAAAAGACTTGAGGGCCCAGAACTGGATAATTTTCCCAAACCTGATATCCACCTATCAGATTTTGAGCTTTACAATAGGCAGAAAAAATAGAATTGTATTTATACTCTAAAGAAAAATTAACATCTATAATATCATTTAATAATGGCACACTATTAGCTGTATTAGCAGCATTTGAACGATCAAATGCACCAACTAGCTCAATTTGAGGTATGATTTTATCTCCAATATTATAAGAAAAACCTAATTTAGAAACTAAACTTGGTTTATAGGCATAGTCCTTTAAAGTATCTAAGTCGTAATTATGGTAGTCTAATTGAAGGTTTATATTTGCGTTAGAATTCATTTCCCAATCTAGTAAAGAAGACAATAATAAATGATTGACATCATCATAAACTACCTTAAACTTATTTTGATAAGTTGAATTATCATCTAAATCGAAAAAATGCATATCTTTTACTCTAGAATATGATAATTCTGAAGACCAATTTATATTTAATCCTAAATAGGAATTCATACCAACATAAAAATCATACATAATTCGACTATTAACGAGATTTAAACTACCTCCGTCTGATGTTAAAGCGTTTAAAATAAAAGGATTCTCTTTACTTAATTCCCAATACGAATTTTGATTTAGACCACCTCTAACACCAGCATACGCACTTAAATTCTTTTCTGAAAAAATATAATTGTAATGAATTTGTGGAAAAACAGCATAACTAATTTCGGATGAGTCTCTTTTATCTATCGATTTTAGCTCAAAACCTAAATTCAAATATCCTCCAGAAATTTCTCTACTTACTGTTGGATTAAAAGTTAAAATTAATTCTTTTTTTAAACTATCTGAAAAGACAATTTTTTCTGAAAGATTGTTGAAATCATAATCCATATCTAACTTTAGACTATAATTATTCAAACCAATAGTTTGTTGGGCAGAAAATAAAAATGAAACTAAATTTTCAGTAAATTCATTTAAGTCGTAGGCAAATAATTTAGCATAATAGGATGGCTTACTCTTATCTGTATTTTTACTTTGAAGTGATACACTTACAGTTGAATATCCCCAATATTCCTGAGTAAATTCCTCGTCTAATTTTAAATTAGGATTATAGCCATAAGCTTGAAAAACATTTCCTTGTCTGTAAAAATAAGCATTGATTATACCAAAATCTAAATCTTTTTTGATGTAAGCAGAAAAATCTGTTTCTCTAAAATCTGCAGATACTTTTTGTTCGTTATCAAAAAGACTTTTAACATCAAAATACGACTGTACATAACTATAAGCTAATCCGTATGTCAAAGATTTATTTCTATCTGAACTGTAAAAAATCTTACAAGTAGGTAAACTAAAATTACCAAAACCTCCGTAAATATAAGTATGATAAAGCTTTGAAAGCGGTTCACCTTTTATCTTAGCGGATTTAATAGGATTCAGCTTCAACTGACTTTCAAATCGACGGCTTAATGGCTTGTAACTGACATTTTTGGTGACTTTAATGGTATCTGACAGCTTTGGGTTATCAGCCAATTTGATAGCGTCTGGCACATCAGGAATAAAAGATTCTGTAACTTGAACTTCTTGAACTCCTAAATCCCCATCTGTTTGGGCAAAGATGCTTTGACCTGTAAGGAAACATCCAAGAATGTAAAATAATACAATAGTTTTATTCTTCATCTTCTAAAGTATTTTCTTCTTCAAACAATTCGTTAAGTTCAATATCGTTTAAAAGATTGATTATTAATTCGTCTTTTTGCGAGTTCTTTTGAGCCTGTTCATTGAGCAAATCTATTTCCGCTATTTTCTGCAGACATATCTCCTTTAAATCTTCTCCATCATAGTTATCTACAATACTTTGCAAGGTAGCTTTAGACTGAAAAAGGTTATCTTTTTCTTTGTAGATATCAGCTAATAAAATAAACGATTTCGCAATATAAAAGTCACTGTAATAGTTTTCAGCAAGTTCAAAAATTATCTTTTCTGATTGGTCAAAATCACTTTCAAGATAAGCTAAGTAAGCTAATTGGTATTTGGCCTCCGAGCCTATCTCATACTGATTTTGTTCTGCAATAATTTGGTAATCTTTTTTAGCTAAATGAAATTCTGATTCGTCAAAATAATTGTTGGCTATTACTAATCTGGCTTCATTGGCCAGTTCGGCATCAACCTTATCCAAATCAAGAACTGCCTTGGCAGATTCTAATAAACTAGCATTCAATTCTAAATTTTTATAGCAGTAGAAAAGATTTATCGTAGCTTCTCTTAAAAGACTATTTTCTTGAGCAATTGCTTTTAGATTCGTGTAGTGCAAGGCAGCAACACCGTATTCTTCTTTTTTAAATTCTATTCGTGCCAAACGGCTTAATGCTCTTTCGGTAAACATATTTTGCGAAAATTCTAACACGCTTAAATAATCATCTACAGCTAAATCAGGATCTGTAGTAAAGATAGACTCTGCTTTGTAAAAATGAGCGTTTAATTTGAAGATAGGAGCATCGAATTCATTCAGATAGTTTTCAAAAGCATCGATAGCCTTTTCGTAATCTTGCTTGAGATATAAGTTTTCTGAGGCTTCATAACTAATGGAGTCTTTAGATGCTATATCTACACTTAAATTAGACAGCTTCCCTACATAATCGAAGTACGACTTTACATCTCCTGATTCAACAGAAACATTTTTATAAGCTATTAAGGCCTCTTTAGACTCTTTAGTATTAGGATAATTTTCAATAACTGATTTGAAATAATAAATGGCTGAGTCTGAAACACTTTCGTTATAAAAATTCAGACCTAATTTTAAAAGAGCCGTTTTTACCAAAATACTTTTGGGATGTTTTTTTATCAAGTCTGACAATAAAGCTACAGACTCGTCCTGTCTATCCTCATTCAAATACATGGTACTCAAATTAAGCATAGCATCATCGTTGTATAGCGACTGTGGATAATCGGAAATTAACTGACTAAGTGCCGTTCTTTTTTTATCTCTCTGATTAGTTAGCCCAAAACATTGTATTTGCTGATGTATAGCATAATCAACGTCAAAGGCTCCACTTTCTTCAGCTAATCCGTAAAACTCTTGGGCTCTGGTGTAGTCTTGAGTCATATAATATGCATCTCCCAATCTGAGATAGGCATCGGTTTGCTTTTGAATATCATCGGATAAACTAATGAATTTTCTAAACCAAAGAATAGCATCTTTATATTTAGAAGATTGATAGTAAGTGTAAGCTAAAGAATAGTGAGCTTGTTTGTATTCTTCAAGTAAGAAAGAACCGTCTTTTATATTAAACGCTTTGAAAGATTGAATGGCATTACCGTAATCTTTGGTGTGGTAATAAGCTTCGGCTTTCCAATAGTATGCCAAAGCAAACAACTTATTGTCTATGGGGTATTTTATTGACTTATCAAACCAAGTGATGGATTGTTGGTAGCGTTTGTTTACAAAGTGTTCGGCAGCCAAATAATAGCTTAACTTCTGATACACTTGCTGTTGAGGTAAAGACATACTGCTTAGTGCAGATAACTTATCTACGGCTGTCTGAAAATCTTTAGTGGAAGTGTAGGCTCTAATGAGTAAATCTTGCACATAATCAATATGTAAAGATTGTGGATATTCTTCAATAAATTGTTCAATACTTTCAACGGCATTGTCATAAGATGATTGCTCCTCATAAATTAACTTTAAAGAATTGAAAGCAGCATCTTCTTTAAGTTTGTAATCAAAATTTATAGCTGAAGCATATTTAAAGGCATTAATAGCTAATGGCTTTTTATCTAACAACAGATAACATTGACCTAATTGATGAGCAGCAAACTGAGATAAACTGTCTTCGTCGAATAAGACATCTTCAAACTGAATAGTAGCTTTGTTATAGTCCTGCAATTCAAAATAAGATAAACCCAATTGGTATTTTTCTATTCTATCCAATGAACTCGAAGCATCATCTGACATGTAACCTTCAAGATAATCAATGGAATTTTGGTATTGACCCACAGCAAAGTATGCATCACCAATCAATCGTTTCAATTCTTTATCTCGTTTAGGGTTATAGCTATTTTCCAATAAAGGCTTGGCAAAGTCAATTAGCTCATTGTATCGCTCTTGGTAATAATAGATATGAGTAATATAATACTTACTAATGATACCTAATGTCGGAGTACTGATTAACTGCTGAAAACCTTCTAATGCTGTAGCGTAATTTCCCTCTTCATAAGCTATATGTGACAGACAATAAGTAGTTAACTCTGAATAGGTGAATGCTACAGATTTGACATCAAAGAAAGCCAACTTAGCTTTTTCATATTTATTTAAAGAAAAGTAGGAATAACCCAAGCGAAAAAAATACATGGCTTCTTCATCAAACTCCAAATCATACACATTAACATTACTCAATTTAGCAACAACTTTATCATATTCTTTGTTTCTGAAATGAAGTTTTGCTAATGAAAGATAGGCTTGTCTGCTGTACTTACCTAAAGGATAATTTTCAAGATATTTCTCAAGTCTAAATTGGGCTTCATCGTTAAACAATTCTAAAGCACAAATAGCTTGATGAAACTTAACCCATTCGACATCTGATTCATTGATATTAGAACATTCTTGTAAGGCATCAGACATAGAATATACTAAAGCATACTGTTGATTTTTTAGCAGGTCTTTTATCTGTTCAACGTCACAATTCTGGGCAAAAGAGATTTGACTAATAAGTAAAAAGAAAATGTAAACTCTTAGTCTCATTTTTTAAATTTGATGCTAATTTATCAAAGAATATCCCTATTACTATCGTAGAGTCAATAAGTTATTAACAGAATGCGTGTGCATAAACAACACTTGACCAACGCAATAAAAAAAGTAAATTTGTAGAAACTCAAATGTCGAGAAATGTCCCTAATTGAACTCAAACACGTCGATGTATTTCAATCCGACCGACTAATCCTAAGCGATGTATCTTTCAGCATACAGCCCACCGAATTTGTTTACCTCATTGGTGCTACTGGTAGCGGCAAAAGTAGTTTACTTAAAACCTTGTATGCCGAACTTCCTATGAAAAAAGGTCTTGGCGAAGTGGTGGACCATCAACTTTTTGAAATCAAAAAATCTATGATTCCTTATTTGAGAAGGAAAATTGGCATTGTTTTTCAAGATTTTCAACTCCTTACTGACCGTTCAGTAAGAGACAATTTAGACTTTGTACTCAAAGCCACTGGCTGGAAAGATAAGAAAGAGATAAAGGATAGAATTGAAGAAGTTTTAACGAAAGTGGAAATGCTCGACCACATAGACAAAATGCCGTTTGAACTTTCTGGTGGCGAACAACAACGCATATGCATAGCACGTGCCTTACTCAACGACCCTAAACTGATATTAGCTGATGAACCAACAGGAAATTTAGACCCTGAAACCACAGATAAGATCCTCAATTTGATTCACGATTTATGTGCTAATGGCTGTGCTGTATTAATGGCAACTCATGAGCATAACTTATTGAATCGTTTTCCGTCAAAAGTCTTGAAGTGTGAAGACGGCAAAGTCGCTTTTACCGAATAGATGTTATCCATCTTAATTCCCATATATAATTTTGCTGTTAAAGAATTAGTGAATGAATTATCTTCTCAAGCACAGGATTTAAACATACCGTTTGAAATACTTTGTGTAGACGATACTTCCAAAGCTACATACATCAAATTAAACGATGGGCTAGAAAAAATTAAGGGTGTTAATTACCAATTGAACAAAAAAAATATTGGACGTTCTGCTGTAAGAAATCTACTCACCGATATAGCTCAGTATGACTATTTGTTATTTTTAGATTGTGATGTCCAAATAGGTGATGATTTCATTAAAAAATATATTGACTTTAAAGAAGAAAGCGAAGTAATTGTTGGCGGTGTGAGTTATGCCGAATACGAACAATTGGAAAAAAATAAACGATTAAGGTGGAAATACGGTAAGTACAGAGAGGAGCGCAAAGCACATTTCAGAAATCAAAAACCTTACGCCTCATTTAGCGCATGTAATCTATTCATTAACAAGAAAGTTAGTCAGAATATTAGATTTACAGAAAGCTTAACCAGGTACGGCCACGAGGACACCTTATATGGTGCAGAATTAGAGTTTAACTCTTATACGGTTATGCATATCAACAATCCAATTATACATTTAGGATTAGATGAGGTATCTGTTTTTTTGGAAAAAACAGAATTCGCCCTTATCAACCTATTATCTTTAAAAAAAAGTCACCCTAGGGCATGTAAGAATATCAAAATTTTTAACTACTACAACTTCATTAGAAAAACAATGTTTTTAACTAAAGGCATTTTTATTTTTTGGAAATATTGTTGTCGTAAATTACTAATGAATGGAAGCGCCAATCTAATGGTGTTCGATTTGTATAAACTCAGCTTTATGCTTTGTCTAAAAAAGGACTAAAAACACCCTCTAGTATCTGAGATTCATTTTGCCAGTTTAACTCCTTTTTGGCCTTTGTAAAGTCATAAGAGCTTATTTTTTGAGACATTTCCTCAATTTGTTTAGCAATACTTTGTGGTGTTCTTTCACGAATTAATTCACCAATTTGATAGTGATTCATTATGCTTTTAACCTCAACCAAAGACGATGCCAAAACAGGCGTATCGGCATGAATATAATCGAACAATTTATTAGGCAAACTGTATTCAAAACTCAAGCCTACAGGCTCTTCAAATAATATACCAATACTAGCTTGTTCGGTATGAGCTTTCAAATCATTAAAAGGCAAACGACCTAAAAACTCTACTTTATGTTCCACCCCTTTTTGTTTAGCTAATGCTTTTAGGGTCTTTAACTCATCGCCTTTGCCTATAATTTTAAGTTTAAAATCATCTAAATAGCTCATCATTTCTATGGCTAGTTCTAAACCTCTACCTGGGTTCATGCCTCCTTGATAAATAATAGTTTTAGAGCTAGAGTGAGCCGAAGATGATGGGCTTAAATAAGGAACATTACGAACTACTTTCATAGTTATACCGTATCTATCCTTATAAAACTGTGCTATGGAATGGCAGACTGTGTAGCTATATTTAATTTTTGGTAAAATCCAGCGTTCTAAGCTTTCCCATATTTTCTTTTTGGTTGGACTATATATCAGTTCTGGAGCTTCTGGAAAAAGCTCGTGGCTATCATACACCAAAGGAATACCTTTATATTTAGATGCTAAAAAATTGGCCAATAAGGTGTCTAAATCGTTACTCAATAACAGATGGCTTTTGCTAAACAGTAATATCAAAAACAAACGGAAATTATACTCCAAATAAAACAATGGCCCTGAAGAAAAAAGCAAGGTCATTCGCTTAGTCGTATAGCTACGATATAAGACTTGACTGAAGGACAACTTCCTACCCCATAAAATCACCTCAAAGCCCATAGACTCCAAACTTTGGCAAACCTTATGCACCCGTTGGTCAGTACTAATATCATTAGTTACAGAGACGATGATTTTTTTCCTCATATTTGCGAAAATACATAAAATAGAATGAGTAAATCATAAGTATTCATACCTTTGAACTATATGGCATTAAAACACAACTATCCTTTACAAACGCTCAATACCTTTGGCTTATCAGCACAAGCCGAGTACTTTGCTCGTTTTCAATCTATAGAGGAGTTACAAAACCTATTGACTCAAGCTGAACGACCCCTCATGATACTGGGTGGTGGTAGTAACATCTTACTAACTCAAGATGTGAAAGGTAGTGTTTTGAAAAATGAAATTGGAGGCATTAACATCATTGAAGAAGATGACCGAAGTGCCTTAGTAAAAGTGGGTGGTGGTGTAGTCTGGCACGACTTTGTTATATGGAGCATCAATAAGCAATTAGGAGGAATAGAAAACTTATCACTAATACCGGGAAGTGTTGGGGCGGCACCTATGCAAAATATTGGAGCCTATGGCACTGAATTAAAATCGGTTTTTGAGGAGTTAGAAGCAGTACATATAGATAGCCGTGAGGTTAAAATTTTTAACAATGACGATTGTCAATTTGGCTACCGTTATTCTATTTTTAAAGGCGAACTCAAAGGGCAATTTGTGATTTGTAGCGTTAACTTTAGGCTCAGAAAAATACCCCAATTCAACACATCTTATGGTGCTATAGAAGATGAGCTCAAAGCAATGGGAGCAACAGCTAGTTTAGAAAGTATTAGCCAAGCCGTTATAGCCATCAGAGATCGTAAACTACCTAACCCTAAAGAAATTGGCAACAGTGGTAGCTTTTTCAAAAATCCGACCGTTTCGAATACGCTGTTTGAAACTCTAAAAAGCCAATTCCCCAATATAGTAGGTTATCCTAATGGGCAATACAAAACTAAAGTGGCCGCAGGTTGGCTCATAGAAGAAGCGGGATGGAAAGGCTATAAACATAAAGATGCTGGCGTATACAAAAACCAAGCCTTAGTACTTGTCAATTATGGACAAGCCAAAGGGCAAGATATTTTGAAGCTATCTCAAGATATACAAGCCTCTGTTCAACAGAAATTTGGCATCGCTCTAGAAGCTGAAGTTAATATTATTTAAAATTTATAAAAAAGCAACTTGTTTTAGTTACTTTTTTATTGTTGTATATATCCAATCGCTTATTGTTTTACCAATTTATAATTCACTATTCCGTTAGATGTAATTACGCTTAGTTTATATAATCCCTTAGCATTTTCAGACAAATCAATAATTGTACTAAAACTACTATTGGCATTAAACGATTGTCCATAGACTTGTTCTCCCAACAGACTGTAAAGTCGAATCTCCGTTTGAGTGTCAGCATAAAAATCTAAATAGAAGATATCAGACGATGGATTAGGATAAATCTTTAGATTTAAAAGATTGGCTAATCTTACTCCACCTAATGTGTATTCAACAGGCTGTGAGAAAATTGTTGCCCAAGAAGTACCATTAGTTCCACAAGCACCACGTATTCTCCAAGAATAATCTCCTGCTGTTAAACCAAACTTAGTTTTTGAAGTTAATGAACCTGCTAGGTTGTTCCACGCCCATACTTGACCTGTAGTAACGTTAGTAAGCTCCAAGAAATAGTGATCTGGTTGTCCATTTTCTGGCGTACTCCAAGACATCGTAATTGCTGTTTGTGCACCATTAGCACTAGTCAATAGGTTGGTAGGCATTTTGTCGCAAATAGCTTCAGTTGTAAAGGTTGAGAAGTCTCCCCATCCTGAGTGGTATTGTGGGTCTGAATCACCATTGGCGTCAACATTACCTGTACACCACGCTTTAGTGTGCCATTCATAGTCTGTACTTGGCGTAAAGTTTCCTTTTAAGACGTTGATATCACCATTAGCATTTCCATTTAAGTATCGGAAAGAGTTAGTTCCAACCACTCTAACTTTACCTTTAGACTGCCATACACCCCAAGAAGCATCCGGTGCATCTGCACTTAAAGTCACCCAATTAGCCTCGGTAGAAGCTGATAAGTTTTCTAAGTTAGCACACGCCTCTAGTGTGGTGTATTGTGAACTTGCTGACCAAGGCGACTGACAGTTGGTAGAACCATCTTCATTTAGCACTCTCGCTCTAATGTTCCACTGATAAGTAGTCCCTGGCTGCATGAAGTAACGAGTTCTACTAGTGCCAGTAAATTCATTAGTATTTACGGGGCCAGCTGTCATAACTGTCCAAGAAGAAGTGCCTACTGGACGATAACGAATCATATAATGTGATGGCGCAGTGGATGGTGCTGACCAATTGAATACGACTCTATCGTGTATAATATCATCAACAAATAAGCCTGAAGGTACAATGTCACAAGGGTTTACAGGATAGACACAAGAGTTGTCATCGAGTGTTGCTTCTGAGTTATAATTTGAAGCCGCAGAATCTGTACAACCAGCTATATCAATGATCAATACATAAATTGAAAATTCAGTTTCAACAGTACAGTCTAATGTTATGTCCGTTACAGCTACAGTATAGTCACCAACAGACAAGGCAAATGGATTTTGTTGAATACCATTTAAATCAAATACATTGATATCGTAATTGTTAGTTCCATTAATTCCTGTTGCAATAATATTTCCATCAGAAGCATTATGAGAGCTAACGTCCTGAGTACTCAATATAGAAACTTGAAAATCGCCACAATAAGTGCAACTACCATCATCTTGAGTAACTAATGGATTATAATTATCTGCTAAAGGGTCCGTACAACCTAAGGTTGTTGTGGTATTACAATCGTTACATTCGCCAAAACAAACGACAGGCAAATCTATTATTTGCCCACATTCGGCAGTAAAATAAAAATTAGGAGAATCATCGCCAGTTTCAGGATTTGTTCCTAAGGCACAATCGTCTGGAGCATAACCAATAACTCCCCAACCAGACCAACCGTCAGCAGCTCCAGATAAAGCATGTACATATTCATATAATCCTGGGTCAAATAATTCTAATGAGCCCGAATAAATACCGTCCATATCATCATCAATAAGTGTTACACCCCAAGAGCCCCAATATTGACTAGAATCTCCAAAAGTATCCCAACTACCATTAATCATAACATTATCATAATCCCCACTGACTACACCACTCGCATTAACATTAAAGTTAATAACTGCTGGTTCTTCACAAATCACACACGAACCGTCATCAATGGTAGCAAAAGGGTCATAATTACCTGCTGCCTCATCAGTACAGCCTAAGCCACCACCAATACACTCTGAACATTCACCAAAACAAATGGTTGGCAAATCAATGACTTGACCACATTGAGCGTCAAAGTAATAATTGGGCGCATCATCACCATTTTCAGGATTTGTTCCTAAAGCACAATCATCTGGAGCATAACCAATAATTCCCCAGCCAGAATAACCATCTGCAGAACCACTTAAGGCATGTACATATTCATAAAAGCCTGGCTCTAAGGATAAAGAACCGGTATAAATACCGTCCATATTGTCATCTGTAAGAGTAACACCCCATGCTCCCCAATACTGATTGGAATCGCCAAAAGCATCCCAACTTCCATTGATTAAAACATAGTCATATTCAGCAGAAATAAGGTAACTAGCATCAACACTAAAATTAATTGTAGCAAGTTCTTGACAATCCACACAAGATCCGTCATCCATTATGGCATCAGGATTGTAATTAGAGGCTGTTTCATCTGTACAGCCAAATATATTGGGAGAAGAACATTCGCCAGCAATCCAATTGACAACACCACTAATTTCTGCATAACAAGAATTGGAATAAGTTACATTATCACAGCCACAAATAGGATCGTAAATCTCAAAACAAAAAGCATTGGGGTTAATGAGGTCAGAGTCTATACAAAACTCACAAGAACCATCATCCAAATTAGCATTAGGATTGTAATTGAATGCAGTGACATCGGTACACCCTGAAATACTTGGAGCAATAGAAATGTCGCAAGTATCGTTAGCATTTATTGTTAAATTATTTTGACTCAATTGCCAGTTTCCACCAAAAGACTGCTTACTCCATAACACATTAATATCTACAGTATTGACATCAGAATTCCATGTCATAGTATTACTATATATACCATTATTTGAAGACAATTCTCCGAGAGCATATCCATCAGTAGAACTGTATATAATCAAATCATCTAATGGGTCAGCATCGGCCGATTCAACTTGAATAATAATTGAGTTTGGACCATTATTGCCAATAGACAAGAAAACCGATGATGCTACTTCAGCCTCAATCGCAAAGTGATAAATTTGAGTATCACAGTAAGGAGATTCTCCATCAAGTAAAAACTCACAACTACCATCATCTTCTGAGGCTGCTGGATTGTAGTTCATAGCCGATTCATCAGTACAACCTGAGATAATTGGACAAGAACCATCATTATCGCAAGTTGCGAAACAATGTAATAGTGTTGTGTCAGAACTTATAGAAGGTAAAATTCTATCGTTCCAGTTAGCCGCATCAGCACAAGGAAGACCGGCTATATTTTCTTTAGCACCCCAGTCACCGCCATTATTAGGGTTATTTAGTAAGGTGTAGTTGCCAGTTGCACCATTGCTAATATAAGTTACTCCAGTCCAAATACCATCGCCATCATCATCAGACAATGGTAGTGCCATAGCATCACCAAACATACCGCCCCCTATATACATTCCGTTAGGGCCTACTATTATGTTAGCAGTATTTATAGAAAATGTGACGTTAAATCCCTCTGGCTCTGGGTAAGTACACGAACCATCATCAGTCGTAGCACTAGGATTAAAATTAGTAGCCGTTTCATCTATACAGCCAAATACAGTCGTAGAAGAACACTCACCATTCACCCAACTCAATACACCACTATTTTCGGCATAACAAGAATTGGAATAAGTGACATTATTACAACCACAAACAGGGTCATAAATAAAAAAACAAATGGCATCAGGATTAATAAGTGAAGGATCTATGCAGTCAAGCGAATTAATCTCATCTACAACAACAGTTATAGAAATTGGCTTAGAAATAGTGTTAGATTCTGACTTAGATATACCAATAAATGGCATCAAAATAATCAACAAAGTATAAACAAGTCTCATAATGTATTTATTAGTATAGTGTCAAAACTACACTTTTTAAGGTTAAATCAAAATTACATTTGTGAATTTCATATAAAATCAAGCTTATTTTTAGTAAATTTTCATAAAAAAAGTATCGATGAGCTAGAACAAAAAAAGCAACTCCAGTTTGAGTTGCTTTAGTGTGCGGATGAAGGGAGTCGAACCCCCACGCCTCGCGGCACTAGATCCTAAGTCTAGCGTGTCTACCAATTCCACCACATCCGCAGCAAAATGGATTGCAAATATATAGTTTTTAGTCAATTTTACTTAAAAAATATTTATTCTGTCTCCTGCCGTAATTTTACAGTCAAAATATTACTTTTGTTATGAATCATTTTTAACCTTTATGTTACACATACAGCCTAAAGATATTCCTGTTGGCGAATTGCACCAATACCTTTTGGGTGCTGTTGGTCCTCGCCCTATTGCACTAGCAAGTACGCTAGATCAGTATGGCAATCCTAACCTTAGCCCCTTTAGTTTTTTCAATGTGTTTAGTGCCAACCCTCCTATCGCTATCTTTTCTCCAGCAAGACGAGTCCGCAATAATACTACTAAGCATACCTTAGATAATGTATTAGACAACAAAGAAGTCGTTATCAATGTAGTTTCTTATGACATTGTGCAACAGACTTCACTTGCAAGTACAGAATATGAATCTGGTGTCAACGAATTTATTAAATCTGGCCTGACAGCCGTCGATTCTGAATTAGTTAAGCCATTTAGAGTGAAAGAATCACCTGTTCAAATGGAATGTGTCGTTAACGAGGTTGTTTCTCTAGGAAATGAAGGAGGAGCTGGAAATTTGGTCATTTGTGAAATCAAGATGTTACACATCAACGAAAATATACTAAACGATGTAGGTGGAATTGACGCTAACAAAATTGATTTAGTAGGTCGAATGGGTGGTAATTGGTATTGCCGTTCATCACAAGATGCACTGTTTGAAGTAGAAAAGCCTATACGTAACTTAGGAATTGGTATAGATAACATTCCTTCACGAATTAGAAATAGCTATATACTTACAGGAAACGACTTAGGAATGCTGGGTAATATAGAATCTATTCCAAGTATAGAAGAAGTAGAAAAATATAAAAAAGAATATTATAATATAAAAGAATTACTAAATTTTAGTGCTGGGGATGAAGAAGCTAGAGAAGCTTTACATTACCGTGCTAAAGAATTATTAAAAAAAGGCCGCATTAGTGAGGCTTGGAAAACATTATTGATCGATAAATTAAATAGAACATGAGTTTAGCAATTACAGGAAAATTAGTCAAAGCATTAGATGTAGAAAGTGGTACAAGTAAAGCGGGAAAAGAATGGAAAAAACAATCATTTGTCATTGATACTGGTGCACAATACAATCCAGAAGTATGTTTTAGTCTTTTTGGCGAGGATAAAATCGCTATGTTAGATGGTATTCAGCCTGGTACTGAAATAGAAGTTTCTTTCAATCTTTCTTCTAGAGAGTATAATGGCAAATATTATCACAATATCGACGCTTGGAGAATCAATAGAGCAGCAGCAGCCGTTGTAGAAGATGTCGCTATGCCTCAAGCACCATTAGAAGCATCTGACGCTGAAGAAGATGACTTACCGTTCTAAAAGATGTCTGCTCGGCTAATCCGTGTATTTAAGACTTTACTACCTGCGCCATTTACAATAGCAGTAGTACTTACTTTAGTCACTTTTGTTTTAGCCTATTTTCTAAGTCCAAATCAAGAAACGCCTTTATCACTGATCAATTATTGGGAAAAGGGATTGTGGAACTCTCCCCTTTTAGTTTTTGCAGTGCAAATGATGCTCATGCTCGTGCTGGGTCATGTTTTGGCACTCACTAAAACAGTTAGTCATTGGATAGATAAAGCCACACTATTTTGTAGTAATACGTCTCAGGCTGCAGCTTGGGTTACTTTACTGACTTTATTAGTTAGCTTTTTCAATTGGGGATTAGGCTTGGTGTTTGGTGCTATCTTTGCTCGAAAAGTAGGAGAACATGCCACCAAAAATAATATCCCACTGAACTATCCACTTATTGGTGCGGCTGGATATTCTGGCTTAATGGTTTGGCATGGTGGTATTTCTGGCTCTGCACCTATCAAAATTGCTGAAAAAGGTCATTTTTTGGAAGAAAAAATGGGCGTTATTTCTCAATCCGAAACTATTTTTTCTAGTATGAATATCAGCATTAGTCTAGTGTTGCTAATAGTCTTACCCTGTCTAATGTATATGCTCGGTAAAAAAAGCGAGTCTAAAATCATCAAATTAAACTTAGCGCCTATTGAAGATGAAGCAGAAGAAATACAAGGTGCTGAACGCCTAGACCATTCTAACATTCTGGCTTATTTCTTTGGAGGTATGATAATCTTGTACTGCATATACAAAGCCCTAATTTTACCACAACAACTGTCTCTTTCCTTTATCACCCCTAACTTCATCAATCTATTTTTATTGGGCTTAGGCATACTGTTGCACAAGAATTTTAATCACTTTCTAAAAGGTGTTAATCAAGCTATTGGTGGAGCGAGTGGAATCCTCATACAGTTTCCTTTATACTTTGGTATTATGGGCATTATGAATAGTTCAGGTTTAGTTGGTGTATTTTCCGATTTCTTTGTCAGTATATCCAACCCTACCACCTTCCCTATATTTACCTTTATTAGCGCAGGAATAGTTAATGTTTTTGTTCCTAGCGGTGGTGGTCAGTGGGGAGTGCAAGGACCCATTATTATTGAAGCCGCTAGTCAGCTGAATGTACCCTATTGGAAAGCGGTGATGGCACTAGCTTATGGCGACCAACTCACTAATATGTTACAACCGTTTTGGGCATTGCCATTGCTAGGAATTACAGGCTTAAAAGCAAAAGACATTTTACCTTACAGTTTACTATTATTATTGGTTGGGGGTTCAATATTTGTAATTGGTCTTTTACTGTTCTAATGACGAACATCAAGAGCATCTCTTAAGGCATTACCCACCAAAACAAAAGACAATACCAAATACATAATAGCTAAACCTGGAAAAATAGCTAAATATGATTTTCCCATTACGATATAGGCGTAATGGTCTTTTATCATTGTTCCCCAAGATGGCATAGGGGGCTGAGCACCAATACCTAAAAAGCTGAGTCCCGATTCTATGAGTATTGCAGAAGCAAAATTAGCAGCCGAGATAACAATTACTGCACCCATAACATTTGGCAAAATGTGCTTAAATATTATTCTAAAATGTCCAAAGCCTAAGGATTGAGCCGCTTCTACATATTCTTTCTCTCTAATGCTTAGCACCTCACCCCTAACTATACGAGCTACCTCCACCCACATAGTCAGTCCGACAGCTACAAAGACTTGCCAAAAGCCTTTGCCTAAGGCTAAAGAAATAGCTATAACCATCAATAAAGTAGGAATGGACCAAACTACATTGACTAACCACATTACAACGGCATCAACCTTGCCTCTAAAATAAGCCGCCATAGCTCCTAGGGTTATGCCAATCACTAAAGAGATTAAAACTGCAATAAAACCAACCGACAGACTTACTCGAGTACCACATAAAATACGACTAAGCAAATCTCTACCAAAAGAATCTGTACCAAGGATATAGTTGCGTTTTATTAGGCTATAATCCTCACTCTCTATTACTTGTTCATAATTGGTTCCAAAAGCAGTATAGTACAATTTACCATTCACGTCCCTAAAATCAGAAACAGGGATTTCCTTGTAAGGGTTTTCTTGACCGAAAATCATTTTTTCAAAAAAACCAATTTGCTCTACATCATCTTTAGGTAATAAAATAATATCAACTTCAAAACCGGGTGATTGCTTAGAAAGTTCCAAGTGCATTTGGTTGGCATAAGGTGTAGAATCAGGAAAAATATGATACCCAAAAATACTTACCACAACTGCTAAAATAATAGCACACAAAGCCGTAACTCCTAAGAGGTCTTTTTTAAATTTAGACCAAGCTATTTGAGATAAACTATTCATTGTTGGTGTTTTCTTTCTTTCCATTCAAAGGAACTAAACTGTGAACTGACTGCTACCCAAACAATATAAAAAGGATACAAAAAAGCCATAAACCAATAGTAAGATAAGTATTTTTCATAAAAGAAAAATCGAGACAAGGACTTGACAAAAAGATAATCAACAATGAGTTTGATGAAGAATACAAGTAAAAACAAATTAAATTTAGCAGTAAACAAAAGCAATATCAGTACTAAATTGATTAGAAAAACCACAGTACTAATCCACTGTGCAGAAGCATCTGTATAAGACGAGCTTTTAGCTGCCCAACGTTTTCTCTGGTTGAAAAAGGCTTTTAGACTTGCCTTAGGACTTGTAAATACTATAGCTGATTGCTCCTTAACAAAAGCAATTTTAGATCCAGTTTTTTTTACATGATGCAATAGAAAAACATCATCACCAGAGGTTATGTGTTCCTTGGTATCTGCAAAAATGGATTTACGAAAAGCCATATTAGCTCCATTACACATAAAGGCTTTATTTACACCAATTGCTCCAGCACCTGAACCAATCAAACTCATAAATTCTATAGCTTGAAACTTATCAAATACTGTGTTTAAATTGGTGTAAGATACAGGTCCAGAAACTAAGTGGATACTATCATCGCTAAAGGGGGCTAACATTTGTTTCACCCAATTAGAAGACAAACGGCAGTCGGCATCGGTTGTCAAAATAATATCGTATTGTGCCACAGCTACACCACTATTGATAGCCGCTTTCTTGCCTTCTTCTTTGGAACGCAACACCTTTAAAGGCAAACTGGACTGCTTGAGTAAGTCATAGGAATTGTCATCAGAAAAATCGTCAACTAATATGAACTCCAAACAGTCAGATGAATAGTCTTGTTTGGATAAATCTTCTAACAAAAAAGGTATGTTTTTTTCTTCATTTCTAAGAGCTATAACAACAGACACTTTAGGGCTAAAATCACTTTCGAAAGGGTCTAGATTATGCCAACCTTTATAAAAACGATACACTTGATGTGAGTAAATCAAAACAATGAAAATAAGTAGTACTTCCATCATTTTCTAAAAAATTTGAGTTGATAGACAAAGAAGACACCAATTATTGCAGGAACTACCAAGTTAATAATCCATAATGCAAAAGACGCCGTCATTATCCCTAAGGCATTTGATGATATGAAACCAAAGAAGTAAATAGCCACCGAGCCACGAACACCAAGTTCCGTCAAAGCGATAGTGGGTATAATAGACATACTTAAAAAAGTGAGTGCACTCATTGTCAAAGACTGCAAAAGGTTGATTTCAATATTGGCAAACTTAATGAGTAAATAGAATTGAAAAGAATATACACCGTACCTAAGCATACTCAAAAACAAAACATTAGAAATATCTTTTGCTGAAAACAAAGAAAATACTGGAGTGTAAGATTTATATTTTTCTAAAAAATTCCATCTAGAAAATAGTGATGATAATTGAGAAACATTGTACAATAAATACATTAAAACCGTAAGTACCACAACAGATAAAACTAATAAGATGTAAATACCGTAATCACTTTTTGTAAATATTAAATAGGTGTATTGTGAGCTAAAAAAAAGAAAAGCTAAAACTCCGAAGATTATGGTTGTCACTAATTGAGTGATATTTCCAAAAATAGTAACCAAAACGGCTTTTATCCTATCGGCCTGCTGCAAACAAAATACACGACCACCAAACTCACCTACCCTATTGGGTGTAAAAATGGATACCGTTATTCCTAAAAAAACAGCTTTTAAAGCCAACCAAAAAGAAACTTTCTCCAACTTAGAAACTAAAAATTGCCATTTAATTGCATCTATTGACCAATTGACAAACATTAGAAAAAAAACTAGCACAAGCTCAATGTAACTACCCTCGCTTAGAATAGATAAAAACTCAGTTTTAACTTCCGAGTAACTTTCATTAGAAAAGACCTTTTGATACAAAAACCACACGGCTAAGCAAACTATACTTAGCTTTATAAAAGCACTTATTTTTTTACTACTTTGCATCAGCAACAATAATACGAAATTGAAAAGTAAAACAGACCGAATTATTTTAGGTATTGACCCCGGAACTACTATTATGGGTTATGGACTCATACACGTTAAGGGAAATAAAATGGAAATGATAACAATGGGGGTTTTACATTTATCCAAATTGAATAGCCATGCCGATAAGCTAAAACGTATTTTTGAGCGAACATTAGCATTAATAGATGAATACAAAGCCGATGAAATGGCACTAGAAGCACCTTTCTTTGGCAAGAATGTACAATCTATGCTAAAACTAGGTAGAGCCCAGGGTGTCGCTATGGCAGCTGGTTTGTATAGGGATATTCCCATTTTTGAATATGCTCCTAAAAAAATAAAAATGTCGATTACTGGTCAAGGGACAGCCTCTAAAGAACAAGTTGCAGCTATGCTAAAAAGCTTATTGAAAATTAATGATATGCCAAAGCATTTGGATGCTTCAGATGGCTTGGCGGCCGCCGTTTGTCATTATTTTCAAAAAGGAAAAATTAGTGGTGGTAAATCGTATTCTGGCTGGAGCTCATTCCTAAAAGATAACCCTGATAGATTAGGCTAGAATACTTCGGCAATAGAATTTGCAATCCCTTGCATTTCTTCTTTAGCAAGAGATAATTTAGGTTTAGAAAAATTGATATCCTGAACCCCATTAATCGGAATAAGATGTATGTGTGCATGAGGGACTTCTAATCCAATAACAGCTACACCAATACGTTCACAAGTAATAACTTTCTTTTGTGATTTAGCTACTTTTTGGGCAAACTGCCACAAACGAGCGTATTCGTCACTTTCTATATCAAAAATATAATCAGTTTCACGCTTTGGGATAACCAATGTATGTCCTTTTTCTAATGGAAAAATATCGAGAAATGCTAAAAACTCATCATTCTCAGCTACTTTATAAAAAGGAATTTCTCCATTTACTATTTTGGTGAAGATAGACGGCATTAACGACTGATATCAATAATTTCAAATTTCATCAAACCGTTTGGGACTTGAATTTCAGCAATGTCTCCTACTTCTTTCCCTAATAATCCTTTGGCTATTGGTGAGCTTACAGAAATTTTCTTTGACTTGAGGTCAGCTTCACTTTCAGGAACCAATTCGTATGACATAGTTGCGCCATTCTGGACATTTTTGATAGTCACCTTGGACATAATTAAAACCTTAGAAACATCAATTTGTGATTCATCTAAGATTCTAGCTTTTGAGAATTCCGATTCCAATTTAGCAATCTTAGCCTCCAAAAGTCCTTGGGCTTCCTTGGCGGCATCGTATTCAGCATTTTCAGAAAGGTCACCTTTGTCTCGTGCTTCCGAAATCTGTCGAGCTACATTACGTCGTTCTGTTGTTTTTAGATGTTCTAACTCTTTCCTGAGTTTTTCCAATCCTTCTTCAGTATAATATACAATTTCAGACATTTTTCAATGTATTAAAAAATTCAAAAGAGAAGACCACAATAGCCTTCTCTCCTCACTAAATTACAAAATTTATTTTTATTTACAGATCTATACGAACACCTATAGTATTCAACAATCCAAAATGATCGGCGGTACGTAAGGAGTAATCTACACCAAACGTTGTTTCACCACTTAAA
Organism: uncultured Flavobacteriales bacterium; assembly: GCA_964004705.1. Lineage (GTDB taxonomy): Bacteria > Bacteroidota > Bacteroidia > Flavobacteriales > UBA7312 > UBA8444. Next base: position 56,364 of record CAXFOQ010000002.1, read on the forward strand.
GGTAATTCAACTGTAAAACCAACCGATAAACCTGTCAAATCAGTACTACCATCGGACATACCTTCTTCATATACATAACCTCCTCTAAGAGATACTAACTCTTTGAATGAATACTCGATTCCAAAACGGAATTGATCATTCTGAAATGAATTTGATGTAAAGGTTCCTGCTGTTGTTAATCGATGATTTTCTGGCAAAACTGGAACATCATACGCTAGTCCTATGTTCAACAAAGAAGGTAATTCAAAAGCATTAGTTCTTTGTTCTAGAGTCATAGTATACTCTCCGTCTGGAGCTTGACCTCTAAAAGAAATACCATCACCGTCAAAAATCATAGTCGGTCCAACATTTTTTAGTGCAATACCGAATTTTATATGATCATTCTCACCTGTGATATACTGAATGCCTGCATCTAAAGCTATACCACTTGCTGTAACGTCCGACGTGCCTTCAATAATAGCTTTCATGACGAAACCACCATAAATACTGTTAGAAAAAGCTTTAGAGTAACCAACATTTAAGTTTGTGGCAGATATACTATAAGTACCTAAACCTCCGTCAGGAAGCAATTCTGTAGTAATCATAATATCAGCTAAAGAAATAGAAGATATGGCTAATGCTAACACAGATGACTCATTCATGCGTTGTGAGAAACCAAAAGAATTAATTGGCACATCAGCAATCCATGAAGAACGAGAAAATATAAGCTCTGTTTTATCTGTAAAAGCTAGACCAGCTACATTGCCGTATAATGACTCTAAACCTCTCACTGAAGCTATATTTGAACCGCCCCAACCAGAAGACCTTGCCCAAGGGTTAATCAATAATTGACTAGCACCTGCAGAACCAACTCGATCCGGGTTTCCAGCTGGTAGATTGGTTGTAAAAGCACAAGCTAATAGCAAAACCCCAAAGTATTTTAATGATCGTATCATTTCTAATTTCAATTAAATATTAAAAGGTGTCTAAGTCAATTGGACGTAACACACCAAACCATTTTAAATTTCTTTCTTTACCTAGACTAGGAACACTAACATTAATAATATATGCCCCACTAGCAATAGGAATACCCTTTTGATTTTTAAGGTCCCAATCGATTGATGCAGAACCTTCACTATCTTTATTCAGTTGTTTAACTAACGAACCGTTTATGGTGTATATGGAAATAACACACTCATCTGGCAGGTTAGTAATTCTAACTCTTGAATCTAATTGACCTCCGTTTTCTACACCTTCATAAGTAGAATAAGCATAGTATGGGTTAGGCACAACATTAATTAAATCCATAACTGAATCTACTTGACTTACTTCAGTCATAACTGTAGGTGCTATCCCTTCAGTAGAAAAACGATAATTTGGATAATTAACTTTCTTATAAGAAACTGTAATATTTACTGGTGAGCTTTGTGTTCCGCCGCTAACTTTATCTACATAGTATATATCACCTAGACTGTTGGATTGTCTCCAATTATCATTAACCTTAACTGAGTCTGTCGCAGAAATTGAAGTAATCTCATAGGCATACAATCTATCATAGTTATTTAAAAATTCTTTTAATGGAGTAGCTGTAGTCGTGATAGAAATATCTTCTGTGAACTCTGTGTCATCTACTTCAACCATTTCTCTATACTCTCTAGAAACATCAATATTAATAGTTACGTCTGATGATAATAAATCATAACCTTCCTTTAATAATGGAACTGATGTCCACATCATATCTCTAAAGAAACTTAACTTACCAGTAGTTGATTCTAGATCTACCATGGCTTGTTCACATTCATCATATTTAGATGAGTGTACATAAATAAAATGCTTACCTCCCAAGTAATAACTTCCATTTGCCCAAGTAGGTATCTGTGTCTGAACTCTTGTTGATGGGTTCCATAACATATCATCACCATTATCGGAACTTAACCAAGAGTCTTCTGCAAACATAATATTTAGACGCTCACCTGTTTCTTTATTAATTGCGTAACCTGGGAACCAACCCATACCTGTCCCTGTTCCGTCAGGGTTGCCATCTTTATCGACTGATTCATCTGATCGTGGATCAAGTTTAGCTACACCACCTTTTGCAAAAGCTGTGTTATCTTGAGATTCTAAAACTACGCATCTTGACCACTTAGACTTATCATCAGTGATAACAACTTTTACACTTTGTAAGTTCCTCATTCTATTACCTAATTGAGATTGGGGAAAGCTGTACGTCCCACTAAAATTTGTGTTGATCGAATAACCAGGACCATCAATGTATGGAGAAACTAATCTGTAAGGTCCCCAAGTACCATTAACAACATCTTCAAATACACCATCGGGATCACCATCAATATCGTTAAATACAGTATTTGCTGCAGTTGAATATGAACCAGCACGAATCCAATTTCTAGCCCAAAGATAAGTATTACTAACTGAAACTTCTCCATCTTCCTCATCAACATCTCTAACGCCACCTAACCATGGGTTATATTCATCACTAAATTCAATTGAAGATGAAATTAAACGGTTACTCTCTTCGTAATTAGCTGAATTGGATAAATAATCCCAAGCTGGAGGATTTTCTTGATTTACCTCAATAGAAAAACCAAATTCACTGAATAATTGTTGATTTCCATCACCAATAGTGGCGTCTGAAACGTAGCTCTCATTGGTATTCAAATTCACTAATTCCCATTTACTTAAATTTTGGTCTAAAACAATATGTCTAGGGTCAGAAGAAGAAGCATTGTAGACCTCTCCAAACATCTTAAGAGCAAACTCAGATTGTGTAAGATTTCTAGGGTCTATCACTTGAATGTCAACTGGTCCTAAGTTAGCTTGATAAACAGGCTCTTCAGATTCGTGATTAGCTGAAGTTAGTATTTGATTTTCTGTTTCCTCAGTTAAAGCCAGTTCAAAACCACCATTACCAGCACCGTAAATTTTCTTAATCTCTACACCATCTCCAACTTTTGCATTATAAATAGTTGTAAACGGTTTATGTGGAATTCCAGTGTAAACTTTAATATTTTTACGTCCAGCTTTGTATGGTTTTTGCTGACCATCAAGTTTATCTGGATCAGTAGGGTCGTAATCTTTATATTTATTATATCCATATGCAACAGACATAAAATAATAAGCTTGATTATTGACCAATTTTTTATTCTGGAGTGCGAATTGATCCTCAGTTATTGAAACCGAGTGCTGTATACCTTGATTAGTAGCTGCTACTTCAAGTGATGGTACATTTGCTCCAATTGAAACATCGAAATTATAATTAATCAAATTTTCAACCGAATCCTCTAAATCACATTGATATACAAGACGAGCTAAATCAGGGTTATCTAGATCTGTTACACTTACAGAAACAGAAGCTAACTGATATAATTGATATCCTTGGAATCTAAAATATGGATCCCAATCTTGACCTGGAGGTGAAATTATTAATGGGTCAAACTCTATATATTCTTCTAAAAAATTATTTGATGTTGGCCCATTTGATAAGTTTAATACCAATTCTTGATCAAGTTCAATAATTTCTACATCCGGAGCATCAGGACCGTTTAAAACTTGGAAACAGTTATCAAATAAAGCTTGTGCTTTATCATCAGCTAGACGGATTAGTTCAACAGAAGCTAAATTATCACCAGCTGTGGCTCTTGCCCATACAACACCTGTGGTAATTCTGTTTACAGCGCCAGGCTCCAGTGTAAAAGGTCCTGCAGATTGTACAAACCGTCTATCAGCAGGGTCATTTCCAGAGTTCTTTTCTGTCCATCCTTCTGGCTCATCCCAGTCGTCTGAAGTTATTAATCCGTCTGTACCCCAACCATATGGATCTGTATCACCTGGGAACATGAATTTGGCAAGTGTAGAACCACCACGACCTGTACCACCATAAGTAATATCTAATCCGTCTTTCCATTTACCTAATAGATAATTATAAACGTGCTGACCATTTTCAGGATTACCAGTTACAGTAAAGTCATTATTATAATATACAAAGCGAGACATAATAGCTTGCTCTCCTGGCTCATCAATGATACTATCTCTATCGTTATCAATACCATCATCAGGATCTGCCAAAGGACCTTGGAAGAAATCCACGCCAATAGCTGGAGGAGTAGTTCCATATCCAGAAGCTCCTTCATCGTTATCGTCACCGTTATAGCAATATCCAAAACCACGAGCTACATCACAACCTACGTAATCATCATCATACTTTCCTAAATCTGGGTCAACCCACTGACCAAAATAAGTATCGTTTAATTGAATGGTTGCTTTGTTGATTATTTTATAGTTGTAGAATGTCATGTTATTGATTTCATCATTGGTAGCAAAAGCAAAAGCTTGTGCACGAATTTCTAAACCAATAGGATCAGCACTTGTTTCGGAGTGTATATTTCCTTTATCATTGAATACCCAATACAAAGTTTGATCACCATAAATAAGGTCATCATCATTACAATCTAAGTCACCATCAATATCGTACTTAGGATAATCTCCATCGTTAGGGTTGTATTCTCCATCATCATTAGCATCATAGTAAGGAGCTAAAAACTGATAGTCACCATCGATACCATTTCCTGGCCAATTTGTAATGCTATTAGGGATTGTATAATCCGGATATGCGGAATTGTCATTGAACCAAGCAATGAATTCATCCACTTCTTGACGAGTAATACTAAAATGTTTATCGTAATTCTCACAGGTTTCTGCACTGATATCACCATTTTCATCAAGTGGACCAGTCCAAAAGTCATTTCCTGACTGTCGGTAAGTCATAGCTGCAGCCTTTAGTTGCTCACCAGCATCAATACCAGCAATCCATAAAGCACCAGCAAACATAGAATGTTTGTTACTATTTTTAGGAATTTCATATCTAGCATCACTCAAGTTCCACCACATATCACCACCTCCCATAATGGTAGTCCTAACGTTGTTGATATTCAAATCCGTCATAGCTTGTGAAGGAGTGCAATCTGCTGCTACCCTAGCCAAGCTTGTCTGAGAATCTGAACCTGAAGTTCCTACATTTTCTTTAGCGAATAATGTTAAAGAAGATATACTTGCAATAACGACTAATACTATTTTGTTCATGTCTATACTATTTATCTTAGACTAAAAGTTAATTTCTATACCTAAGCGTGCCATTCTTGGCAAGCTGTAATTCGATGGATTGTTAATTTTCATCATATACATATCTCTGAATGATTGTGGATCATTCTGAGCATTAATATCTGTTTGAGCTGATGCATCAGATAGATAACCATCATCATCAGGATTTCCAGTTGCCCGATAAACCGATCTAACATTCTTAGTGTTTAAGAGGTTTTGTACCTGTAAATAGATGTTGAAACCTAATTTCTTTTTATCATCTAGTTGACCAACATCAAGTGAGAATCTTTTATTGATTTTAGTGTTTATCCTAACTGTCCATGGATTTCGTGAACCGTTCAGACTTCCCTCTAAAGTAGATCGCTGGTTTATCCCAAAAGCACCATCTTGTGTAATATTAGATTGTCTTGAATATGGCGTACCTGATCCAGCAATAATTATGAAATTAGCACCAGAATTAGCTAAAACTTGCTTATTAAACCAAACCGGTCCATTGTAGTCTTTACCGCTATCAAATCTGTAATCCATACTTAAATTGAAAGCATGTCTTTGATCATAACTTAAAGGTATTGTTGTCCTCAAGTTTGGTTGCCCTGTATTTACTAAGCTCAAAGCTGAAGATGATGATGAACCTGTACCATTTGCAAATTGCAGTGTATAGTTAGCTGACATAGATACATTTCCACTTCTTCTCATTTCATACAAAGCTGAAAAACCTTTAACTGTACTAAAGTCAATGTTTCCATAAGTCAAATATGAAACTGGATATGAATAATTTGTCTTAACAACTTGTATCATATCTCTTAACTCTCTGTAAAATGCAGACAGTGTTAATGATGAGTTTAAATTTAGAGTTTGAGCAAATCCTAATTCAAAGTCAACTGTTTTTTCTGATTTCAAATTAGGATTCTGAACAAATGCATTTACCGTTTCAGCCAAGTATAAATAACTAATAGGGTTTAACCTATTTCCTGTGGGAGGTCTTTGAGTTAAAACATCGTAATGAGCAAAGAATTGCGCCTCATCAGAAATTGGAAAGGAGAACGAAATTCTTGGAGAAAAATCAGTTTGAGGTTCAAAATCTTTAAAGACTGGAATACTATCCTCAGAGTTTACAAGATATGGAGTAATTTGACCTGTTGTTGAAGCTTGAGCTAATATTTTAGGGTCATTGATAGCCTCGCCGTTCTCATCAAACCAATCTTGACCAGAACGATAACCTACTACTTCAGTAGGATTATCTAAATCATTCACATAAACTACATAGTCATCACCAATTCCTGCTGGTCTAGTATAATCACCGCTAAGTAAAGATACATTTGAACTTGCAGTATATGTATCATACAAGCAATATTCATCTGCTAAAACAGATTGGTTAGCATCATATCGATCTACCCTCAAGCCTATACTAAAAATTAAATCGTCAAAAGCAAATTTATCTTGTATATAACCTGCAGTATAGATAGGTTCAAAAGCACCAATATTTCTTGTGAAATCTTCTTTGTCATTTGTTTCAGTAAAGAAATCTTCGATAGATGCGGCAGAATTCAATTCGTCACCTTTATAGTCATATCCATAATAAGAAACCAAACCATTTTCGTTTAATTCATCTGCACTAAACATATCAATAGATAATTGATCAGGGTCATACGAATCTATATCAATAAACTCATCGGGAGCAATATTATATTTCTCCCTCAAATTAGCGTCAAAACGAGATTGGGCATTTGTATTAACTAAACGATCATAGTACACTTGGTCATAGGTACCCAAAGCATTGAATTGTGGATTGGCTAGGTCTAATTCTAAAATATGGAAATTAGTTAATTGTCTTGCAAGACCCCAGAGCGAGTTTGGAGCAACAAACCAACTTCTATCTGTTCTTTTCTCATATTCAAATCCAAATTGAATAGCATGATCCTTTATATCAGCCGAACCATTTGCCCTAATGGAGAATTGTTCAGCCTGTTGTTTTCCGTAAGAACCATACTGATCACCGTAATTATAATACAGTGAATATACATTTCTAGGTCCTTGACCATTTAGTAGCCCTAGCTCTCCCAAATCATTAGCTGTTCTTATGACACCTCTATTTCCACTACCTCCAAAAGATAAACTTTGCAGCTCGTTTTCTCTAAACATGTCATAATATTGTTGAGTGTAAGCTGCTAAATCAGGATTAGATGAATTACTACCATCAAAAGTCATTAGGGTATCAATGAAACCTCTATGAATAAATCCACTTACACCACTTGCTGTATCTTCTCCAAAGGTGTAGAATCTTTCTTTATAAGTATTGAATTTACCCACGTGACCATATCTGAATAACTCTTGACCATGATTTGGATTTCTTCTTTCAAAATCATTTCTTGTGTAATCTACAGTAATATTATAGTAAGCATTTTTGATATTAGAAGCAGACTCATCATCACCTTCTTGAGCACCAAATCGTTGTGTAAATCTTGCATATGTTCTCCATGTATTTCTTTCCTCTTCAGAATTATTTTGCCAATTCAGTAAAGAATAAGTATAAACAAAAGGATGGTCAACTGAATGACTTACTGCTCCACCCAATGTTAGATTCGTTTTAAGAGTAGGTTTGAAGTCTAACTTTCCAGATAAATTAAATCCACTTAGGTTTGTATTCATTTTAGCTTGAACATTTTCAAAATCATCAGCTCTTAAAAAAGTAGCATTACTCAATAAACCAATTGATGAAGATTGTTGATTAGGTACAGCTACAAAAAGATTTTCTTTCAAATCTTCTAGTTTGTTATCCTTAATTTTCCAAACTCCTACTGCTGAAGGACTAGGGTCATCGATGTTTCTAAATTCACCTGCAAGGAAGTAACCTAAGATAGCTCTTCCTTTAGAACCATCTTCTTTAATCTCCTTGTAGATTGGACCTGAAAGACCAAAACCAAGTAATCCATAATTATAACTATCAAATATGTGCGATGATACAACTTCAGCACCACCATATAATTGATTGGATGGGCCTTTTGATGTTACACTGATAATACCACCTGTAGCATCACCATACATAGCAGATAAACCACTTGACATAACTGTTATTTGTTCAATTGCACTCTGCGGCAAAGCTAAACTTCCTCGAACCTTGACCCCATCTACATAATAATCTGTAGCCTCAGATCGAGAGCCTCTAACATTAACAGAAGATCCTTCATCAGACTGGTATACACCAGCTGCAGTTGCAGCAACAGAGGTAACACTTCGAGTGGGCATAGAACGAATTTCTTCACTAGTTACCGTTTTACCTCCTAAATTGTCGGGGTCTAATAGTGGTTTTTCATCTTTAATAACTACTTCTTCAATATCAATACCCTCAGATAATTGAACATCTCTAAATGTAATTTTATTTGAAGAAACTACAATACCTTCAAGAGTCACTTGACCATATCCCACAAAGGATACGATTAAGTCGTAAGTGCCAGGATCAAGTGGCTTGATTGTATAATTACCATCAAAATCAGTTGTAACACCTGCAATTTGATTGCCATTTCTTTCAGCAACAACATTTGCAAAGGGTACAGTTTCACCAGTGTTTTTATCAGTAATTTTTCCTTCTAAGGAGCCTGACTGCGCGAAGATAGATGAGCTTGTAAAAATCAAGCCTACTATAAGCAAGTATAATTTATTGAACATAGTTTTATAAAATTCTATTCATATTCTGCTTAACAAAAGTTTGTAAATATAGAAATTAAATGATGATTATCTAATAAGTTGTGCTAAAAAATTTGTACTCTTACAACATGAATCAGACCTCATTTTAATTGAATAAATATTTAACATTATTATTAATTATAATTTTTTCATCATGTACAAAAGATGATAATATTATTCCTGATGTTCCGGTCAGTTTTAGAATACAAGCCTCCGAATTAGGCGGCGTCGGAAGCGCCGTTTATACTCAAGAGATTTATGGTATTAGAGGAATAATAATATATCATAAAAATATTAATGAATACGTTGCTTATGAAAGAGCATGCTCTTTCAGACCTAGCAATGATTGTGAGGTAATTCAGTTAAATGATGAGATAAATCCTAGTTTTTTGACGGATAGCTGTTGTAACTCCAATTTTTTACTTGAAGATGGCACCCCATTTAGTGGTCCTGCACTAGTGCCATTGAAACAATACTACACTAATTTTGACGGCACTTACATTTATATTTCTAACTAGTTAAGTAAGACAGGCTTTATCAATTGATGTCCTTTAGTATACATCTTTAGCATATAAGTACCCCTTTCTAAATATTGTACGTCAAGACGATTTATGTCGCCCAATAATTGTTGACTAAGTACTTTACGGCCTTGCATATCAAATAACTCAATAAGATAAATTGACTGATCACCTTCAATCATAACATCCAAATAATTCGAAGCTGGATTAGGATAAACTGATAGCTTATTTTGATTATAATTATTAAGAGACAAAGGACTAAAAAACACTTCGTTAGAATTATATTTACAGCCCCATTGATCAAGTAAAAGTAGACTATAAGTACCTTCTAAATCAGCAATGATATATGACGAACTTAGACCTAACAACTGTTCCTCTTCATAAAACCATTGGTATTCAAATATTGATGACTGCATAAAACTAATAGTATCAAAGTTCAAGTCTAACTCAGGAGTAAAATCATCACAAACCACAATAATTTCATCCTCTGAAGAAGTAGAACAGCCAAAGTCATTTGTTGCCAAGACAGAGTAAAATCCAGAATTACTAGGTGTATGAGTAGTATTATTAGCATTTGGAATAGGACTATTGATATAATACCATTGATAATTCACATCAAATGAGTCTGTATCCAAAGAAAGAATAACATTTTCTTCATCGTAAGAAAAATATGGTTGATTTGGAGAATCATAAACATAAATTGTGTCAATGACGTCAGCAAATGGTGTGGGTTGTATGCTGTAAGTTGTATAATTCACAACAAGACTACCATTGCTCAAAGTAGCTGAATTTGAAAAGCCTTGAAAATCAACTGAACCACAATAATCATTGTTTGAAATTACACCATCTTCTTCATAAACATTTAAAGTGTAATTTTGATTAAATAACTGTAAATTATCTAAACTAAAGCTAACCGGAAGGTTTTGTTCTTCTAAAACATTAGATTGATAAATAATATTTTGAGATTCATCAGTAATTGTAAAATAAAAGTCCGGACTCCCTAAGCCTAATATTCCAAGATTCTCCTCATCAGGAAATTCGTTACCCCAACCACTTGCATTTTGTATTTCTACGTTTGTCAAAAAATAAAATGGTTCTGATGATGTTTGAGCAACATAATGAACTAAATATTGACCCGGTTGGTTATACAATTGAGAAGATGGGTTCTCTAAGATTGATACATTACCATTTCCAAAATCCCACGAATAAGATTCAAGACCCGGATTATTATTTATAAAATCTACTGTAAGAGGAGCACAACCTGAAAAGTTAGTCATAGCAAAACCACTGTTAGCAGAAATATTTGGCAGAATTGTTAAGGGTAAACTGAAACTAATTTCCTCTGTTCCTACCGCCCATGATAATTCGTGAGTTGCCACAACCGTAACGTCAACATTAAATTCTCCATATTCTAATGGTACACCATAAAGGTTTACACAGCCATACTGAGTAATTGTTGGATCGTAATGGCAATCATTATCAGAATTATTGCATTCCCATGACAAACCTATTGGTAATGATATAGAAGTGATATGATAATCTTCAAAAGCAATCAGATTTTCGCCAAAACCTTCTATTTCAACTAAAGTGTCAAGAGGTAAAACAAAAGTTAAGTCTTGATTATAACTTTGATTAACATAGGCTGTAGATAATGTATCTGGTGATAAACCATAATTAGCACCTAATGGAACAAAGTTTTCATTAGGTACACATTGACCATAAATCTGTACACTAAACAGTGTACAAATCAAAAAAATTGTTGTAGATTTTAACATATCATAATCTTTTAAGATAAAACAAGATTATAATATATTTTTATAATTTACAAGTTTAGTACCTATAATAATCTGGTTTGTAGGGTCCAGCAACAGTTACGCCTATATATTCTGCTTGATCTTTTCTTAGCTCATCCAATTCAACACCAATCTTAGCCAAATGTAAACGAGCTACCTTTTCGTCGAGGTGTTTTGGTAGGGTGTAAACTTTCTTCTCGTACTTATCAATATGATTCCATAATTCTATCTGAGCAATCACTTGATTGGTGAATGAAGCTGACATCACAAAAGATGGATGACCAGTGGCACAACCCAGATTGATTAAACGACCTTCTGCCAACAAAATAATATCGTGATCACCAACAGTATATTTATCAACTTGAGGCTTAATAATATCTTTAGTATATCCCCAATTATCATTTAACCACGCAACATCTATTTCATTATCAAAGTGACCAATATTACAAACGATTGCTTTATCTTTCATGATTTCAAAATGCTCACCTCTAACTATATCTTTGTTACCTGTTGCAGTAACAACAATATCAGCTTCTGGCACAGCATCTATCATTTTCTTTACTTCAAAACCTTCCATAGCAGCTTGAAGAGCACATATGGGGTCTATTTCTGAAACGATTACTCTTGCCCCTGCTCCTCTCAAAGATTCAGCAGAACCTTTACCTACATCACCAAAACCAGCTACTACAGCAACCTTACCTGCGATCA
>CAXFOQ010000003.1:0-57737 GCA_964004705.1 uncultured Flavobacteriales bacterium
TACAAGATACACTCATGTAATAATCATTCTGATTAATTTTAAATAAATTTGTTGTTTGACCAGCAGAAACATTTACAGACTTCCATGCTTCTCTATAGTAAAAAATATTTGCTGGATTTGGTCTTCTTACTTGAACACCACCATGAGCATTTTGGCTCATATATTCTCTATTAATTTCAGCTAAAGCATTTCCATTTGGCGCTCTTAATTCATGAGCAAAATAAGCAGAATTTTCACTTGTGTCATATTGTTTACAAAACAATCTTCCATTAATTGTATTTGAAGAACCACTTGTAAAATTAATGCCACCAATAAGACCATCATCTGCAACACTTGTTGATGATGTTCCTATACTTAAAGCTGGACCTGTACTTGATGAATTTCTTATTGTTGCACCAGTAGCTGTTACTGTACCACTTGTGTTTACATCAACATCATTAGCTAATTCAGTTGTGCCTACTGCATCTGCTCCTATCTTGGCTTGTGTGACAGCATCATCGGCAACTTTTGCAGTTGTAATGTTTCCATCAGTTACTTTGGCTGTGGTAACAGCATTATCTGCTAGTTTAGCAGTTGTTATATTTGCATCAGTTGTTTTTGCAGTAGTAACAGCATTATCTGCTAATTTTGCTGTTGTAATTAACCCATCAGCAATATCGGCTGTGGCTACTGCTCCATCTACTATTTGATTTGTGTTAATTCTTGATAATGCCATTATTCAATCTTTCCAGTATCTGGGTTAAATGTTTTACCTATGTTTTTCTTTGAATTTTGCCAAACTGTAATATCATCTTTAATGGCATCATAGGCTTCTTTAACGTAGTCATCATCAGTTTTGCTATTAGATATTGTTAACCATTTAGTAGCTGTATAACTTTCATTAGTATCACTTTCTATTGCTTCTAAAGTTACATTCTTTTTTAATGTTCCACTATCTGAAAGTGTATTGTTGTCATCTATTTTTTCATCTTGAAAGGTAACTACTTTAATACTTATTGTCATAATTTATTCTCCTACTGGTATGTTCCAACAAAAAGTGCTTTAAAACTCAAAGCTGAACCATATCTATTTTTTAAGTTTATTGAATAATCATTAGTTCCAGAGATAAGACAAATTTTACCGTCAGTATCTGTATTAGACCAAAGGCTATTTGCTGATATAATTTGAACTATGTTTTGATATTCATGCCTTGCTATACAAGTTAAACCTAGATTGTAGGAAGTAACAATAATTATACCTTGTCCATTTGCTACGATTGACCTTTGAGCATCATCAGCAAGTTGTGTTAAAAATGTAGAATTCTTTATACTAAATGCTTTATTAGTTGAATTTAATAAAAGTTGACTATCTAATGCTACTTGTCCAAATCCACCACTAGAACCTATGTATAGATTTCCAGATTGGTCACCTAGTATTTGATTGGTAATAACAGTATTTTGGAAAAAATCAATTTGACCACCTCTATTTTGACCCTCTAGCTTCATTGTTGCATAGGTGTTTGAACCACTGCTTTCTATGTGCAGTTGATGAGATGGGTCTGTTATTCCTATTCCAACATTACCACCAGCAAGAATAGTTGCTTTTGTTGAACCATCTACTACAAAATTTATTTTTCCTGTTGCACCAGTTGCATCATGGTCAGATGCAAGATTTATTGCTCCATTATTATAAAACAATCCACCATAATTATTGTCATCTGTATCCATTAATTTTAAATCTGGGTGACTGCCTTTTATCTCAACTACATCTGGCTTTACAACAAGTGTATCTATGCCACCTACTTTTAAATCTATCTGGTCATCTGTATCGGCAGTAATAGATGTATCGTCATCAGCATCTAATTTAATTTCATTACCATTTACAAGTAAATCTACACCACTATTTAATTTTAAATCTTGGTTGCTAAAAGAAGAAACTCCATTTCCTTTTATTGTTAATCTATTACTTAAAGAACCATTTTGATTAACAAGTAATTCAAAATTGGCATCTTCAGAACCATCACTTACATCTGTAACTTTAGTTCTTATTTCAGCAAATTCTACATCTTGATTGTTGTCATTTCTTCCTCTAAAAAATATTTGACCAGTTAAATCTTGGTCGGCTGGACTTGCAGAATTTCTGAATAGAATTAACGATGGGTCAGAACTTGCACCAGCATCTGTAGAAGTTACAGTTAAATCACCAGTAATAGATTGATTTCCAGTAAAAGTATTATCGCCAATTAGCCTAGAAGCTCCTGTGTCCGTACCAGCTTGTTGTGCTACTGTTCTGTATATGACATAGAAAGTTCCACTAGGTGGTGCTTCTGAAAACGTCATTGTTACCCCATCAGAACCTATTGTATAGCTTTCTGTGGGTTGCTGTTGAACATTAGATACAAAAACTTCTAAATCTTCTGGTGATGCAACTCTTGTCTGCAATGTAAAAGCAGTTGTGCTACCATTGCCAGTAAATGTTTGGCTTGTTGATTTAGTAAATGTGTTCGGTGGGGAAAGACCAATATATGTCAAGGCGTAATCTCCAATATAGAAAGGCTTACATCAACAGCACCACTTGCTGAAACTTTTACAATATCTGTTGTTTGTAAAACTTGTTTCCCAGAACCAAAAGGCTGTATTGTGCCACCTACTGGTATTGGTGCATTTGTTATTATTTCAACATCTGCATTTGTTTCTGTGTCGGAAGTATCAGATGAAACTGTTACCGTAGCATTTATTCCAGATGTTGTAGTGTTTCCTACATAACCACCGATTATTAAGGCTGTTGTATTTGATGGAACAGTGTAAACGTCTGCAAGTGAAGTTACCCCAGCTTTTGTCTTGAGTTTAAAAGTATTAGCCATGTTAACTCCCTATTAGCCAAGAGCGATTGCAAGCGCTAGTGCGTTTGCTTCATTATCTGCCCCATTTAAAATTTCTACAACATTGTTGCTTGTATCTTTTATAAACAATTTTGCATCTGCTGTATTTATTGCAATTTCACCAGCAGATAAATCACTTGCGCTTGGTTCTTGCCCAGCACTTGTGTTACGCTTGTGTTGTACTGTGTTAGCCATTAAAATGTACCCCCATCAATAACAAACTTATCTAATGTGCTTGAACCACTTGCAAAACCACTTAATGTAACGCCACTCGCCATAATTGCTATTGAACTATCAGCTAATTGTAATCTTTCTGCTGAACAATTATCATCAATACCCAAAGATGTAAATGCGCCACCAACAGTTAATGTACCAGAAACATCGCAAGTTCCATTTATATCTATTGCAGTAGCAGTTAAATCTATTTCATCAGTTGCACCTAACCCTAAAACTGTTGCGCTTATACCTTGTATAAACTGGGTTGCATCATTAAACATTATTTTGTTTGTACTGTTTAATGTTAAACCAGCGCCATCAGTATGTGTTAATATTGTATCTTGGTCATTACCAAATTTTACTGTTGCACCGTCTGCTAAAAATAAATCAGAAAATTCTCTATCAGCGCTACCTAAACTTGCACCATCTGCTGAATTTGGTTTAATATCACCGTTTGCAACTAAATCACCAGTTACATTTAAATTATCATTTATAAACGTTTCTGAAGTAGTATGCCCAATGGAAACTGGTACACCAGAACTATTTGTTCCTATGGTAATGCCATTTGATGCATTTGAATTATCTATTGTGCAAGTTGAAGTAGCGTTTATATCAACTGCACTTCCATCAACTGTAAGCGTACCATCTATATCTGTATTATCTAAATTAGATACACCGTCTACAGAAAGATTACCTACAACATCTATGTTGCCAGTTAAATTTGCATTGCTTGCTTTTATTGGCGCTATTGCAGAACCAATTTTAAACTCAAACCTATCATCACTTTCGTTAAACTGAAAGATAGCGTTATCACTTGAACCCCTTTCAACTTCTAGCCCAGCGTTTTGAGATGGCGAACCGGTTGCATCGCTGTTTAACACCAGTATATTATCGCCTATAGAAACAGTATTTGAGTCAACTGTAGTAGTTGTTCCACTTACCGTTAAGTTTCCGGTGATTGTTAAATTACCACCAAAAGTATCGTTTGTGTCAGACCTTAAAAAAGCACCAGCACCACCTATAACCTCAACACTAGAGCCGTCAGCTTTACCAATGTAAAGTTTATCGGAAGCTTGTGAATAAGCTAACTCACCATATGCCAAACTTGTAGGGGTATTTGTGCTATTAGACCTTTTTATTTGTAATGTATTAGCCATTTTTACCTCACTATGGTTGCTTTACTACTTTTAATTTCGTAGTTTAGTTTTTGGACACTTTGCAGTTCACTTAACTGCTCTTCCGTTAACACTGCGCCCACTCTTGGTGTTAACGTATTCACTAAATATACCACTTCATATTCATAAACTTCTTTTTTATTATTGTTATGTTCTTTTGCATTAAATTGATAGTTTTTAATAATTTGATTGCAAATAACCTTTCTATCCATAGAAGAATTTATTTTTAAATTTTTTTCATTTTTTTCAGCAATGCTCAAAAACTGCCCCCACTTATTGTAAGCCCTACTGGCACTACAGTGCTTGTCCATTTATCACTACTACTATTGTAAACTAACAAAGAATTATTAACACTTACCGTTCCATCTACTACGCTTTTGTTAAGTATTGTATTTGGTCCAGCTACCCCTTGCTCTCCAACATTTGTTACATTTACTTGTGTTTCTGTAATTACTACTGTATTTGTTGTCATTTTTAACTCGCACTACTTGTTACTTGTGGCGTAACTTCAAATGTACCCATTATTACTCTATCAACAAAAGTTGGTGAAACATTTGTATTATATATTTCTAAATCATAATAATATGTTTGTGGGTTAAAATTATCAGTTACGTTTGCCGGTATATTTATTGTAATTTGACCATTACTAGCATTACTTATTGCTACATAGTTATTAGATGCGCCTAAAGCCAGTAAAATATCTGAGTCGGTTATTTGCCCATATCTTATATCCATTCTAGCCCCATACCCAGTTAAATTTATAGCAGAGCCACTAGAATTTTTATATGTAACTACCACATTAAATGTAGCGCCTTGATCACAAACTAAATCTGCTTCACCAGCCGTCATTAACTTCTCCTTACCATGCCAACATTTGAACCACGAACTGTTCCATATGGTCTTACAATGTTTAAAACACTTCTTGGTAAAATTGGGGGTTGATCAAACTTATCTATATTAACAGTTAATGAACCTAAACGTACTTGGTCAAAACCTTGTGTATCTGGTTCTGCTGTTCTATCATTTTCTGCTAAATATCTTGCAAATTCTGAAGTTGCATTTTTAAGCCATGTAGGAATGCTTTTATTATCAAAAACATAACCATCTTGGTCATAAACACCACTTCTTGGAAAACGTAAAAATTGCCTTGTTACATTGCCGGCATTAGAACTGCTTATACTTTCTGCCATATTAAAAGTTGGTTCACCGTACCAATCAATTTGTTCATCTAACGTGCGTGATGCCATTATTATTGCACGGTTTTTGTCATTAGATGAAACAGATAACCATGATGTACCATGTGGGTGTTCATCATTATAAGAATTTGCTTCTGCCAGTGTGCAATAAGCGTTTGCATTCGTTATTGCTGAACCAGTTTCAACTATTAATGTTGGCATAATAAACTCCTAAAACTTATTTTTTTGTTTTAGGTGCTTTGCCACCTTCCCAAGCCTCATTTACATCTTTAGTGCTTTTATCATCAGCTTTTAAAGTGCCATCTGAGTTTCTTGCTCGTTTAGGTTCTTTTTGGTCTGTCCAACCCTTTTTTTTCCATTCATCTAATTCATCAATATTTATGACGGCTTCAGCGCCACCTTTGCTTACAGCAATAGTTTCCATAACAATTCCCTTTTAAAAAAGGGGGGCGTGAACCCCCCTAATAATTAAAATTAACCAGCTATCCTTACAGCATATTCCGGTCTAATCAACTTAACGCCCCAAAGAGCATCAAGTTCATAAACAACTTGCTTATACTGTCTGTAAACTTCCAATCTCATTGAAAGTCCAGTTACTGGGTCTGTCATAGAAACAATATTGTTGCCATATGCATCACCGGCTGTCTCTGATGTTAATGGGCGCATAGCTAATGCAAACGCATCTCTATGGAAAGCCAAGTTAACAGTGTGAGAAGCCTTTTTAGTTACACTAGCGTTATCTGCAACTATTGCTTTAATTGCTGGGCTAACTGTAACTGTTTGAGCGCCACTACTTGCTGTAGGAGCAACGGTAATTGCATAAGTTTGTGCATGACCAGCGAATGTAACAACATCGCCAACTACAAAACCACTTGTGCCACTCATGCCATCGATAGCAACGCTTGTATCACCAACAGCTAACGCTCCGTTAACTAATGGTGTGCCACTGCCACCGGCTGTGTGTGTAACAACTTGGTCATCAGTAAAAATGTCAAAACCAAACTTTCTGCCAATTTCACCTTCACGCTTAACGCCAATGTCTCCACTTTCGTTTACACGTTGAAATTCTGCTAATGCCAGTGCGTTTGCTTCTGCATCAAAGTCAAGAACCATACGCCTGTTATCTCTTGGGCATAACTGCTGATTTAAAACTTTTCTTGCATTAGTTGCATCTGTAACATTACTGCCAAAAGGTGTTGTACCGGAAGTACCTACAAAGCCGTAAACGCCTTTGAACTCTTGCAATACAGTTAAGTTAATTTGGTTTGATAATGCTCTAACAGCTTCAGACATTTGCATTGGAATGAAGTGTTCGTTTTTATCAATATCAACTAACTGCTTATCTGTTAAATGAAAATTAACCTTTTTCCAATTATTTAATGATATTTGGACTTTGGTTGGTGCGCTATCTGCTGGTGCTTCTAATACGTTTGAAGGTACAGTATCACTTACAGTAAGCGAACTTGGAATTGGCACATCGATTGTATCGCCTTTTTGGGCGCTTTCATTGCTGTAATCCAAATTTACTAGGCGAGGCATTACTGCTTGTTCTCGTAGCGCCAATAAACCACGAGCTAGTATTTTTGGAAGTATATTAGTAATGGTATTAGCCATGACTAAAGTCTCCTTATAGTTATAGATTAAGATTTAGTAATAAAGCAGATTTACACCGTAAGTCTGTCGCATACACCGTATGCTATTCGGTCACAACGACCTTTCCACTAGCGATTGCTTCTAGGTTGGTATTTAATGCGCCTTGATCTAATCTAGAAACTTTTCTAGCACCAAGACTACCACCCCCAGTAGCACCACCACCAGAACTGGATTTATAAAGGTGAGGAGCTTCTTCTGATAAGTCCTCTAACCACTCTTGCATCGTAAGTTTGGCTGAACCATTCTTACTATACAAAGGCGTATCGTTTTGCATAGCTACAATCGTATTATCTTGCACTTGCCAAATTTGTGAACCTCTGCTTAAAACATCTTGCAACGCTGTTGGCGCTACACCAGCTTTTATAGCTTCATCTTTTAAACGGTTATTAATAGTCATTGCATTTTGTTGCGAAATTAAATCATTTACTTTTCGCTCATTTAATTCTGCAATTTCACGGTATTTGTTTGCTTCTGCTTCTAAAGTATTACGCAACTTTTCTGTTCTGCTCAAAACAACTTCTTCTACTTTACCGGCATCAATTAACTTTTGGTCATCAATTAATTGTTTTTCTTCTTTTAATTGTTTGTACTCTTCTACATTTACACCGTTTAAAGTGTTTTGAACTTTTTCTAATTCTTTTGTGAGTTTTATATTGTTGTTTCTAAATTCATCAACTGTTGTTTTTGGCACTAACCCATCTGCTTGTAGGTGAAAACCACCATCTTTTTCAATATAATATTCTTGTAAATTTTCTGGGATATCTTCTTTTTTAGTATAAATGCTTTTTAATGCCACTATAACCTCACTTTTGCAAAAATATATAATACCAATGGCACTAGCTGACAAGAAAAAAATAACAAAAAATAAAAAAAACTTGACAAATAGTGCAAATGGCACTATAATAACAAGGTTAGCTCACAAATTTTTTTTTAAACATAGTTAATTGATAAAGTTTTACTAATGTGGGCTAACGCCTAACTTAGATGAAAGGAAATTTATGTGGTTATTTACACCCAACGCCTTTTTTAGCGTTGTAGAAGATTATAATAATAAAAAAAATTTAATGGTAAGGGCTAGATTTAAAGGGGATATTGAAAAAGTATTTAAAACAGTAAAAAATACAACCCATACCCCTCAAAATGATTATCCTTACCGTGCAAGCATACCAAAGGAAACTGTCGCTCAAGTTGTGGCAAGTAATATTTTGCGTATTAATTATTCAAATTTTAAAGATGAAGCCCAAAATGTTTTGGGTTTGCATAAGAACAAACGTCTAGACGCTTTGCATGAAGTTTGGAGCGTTATGGTTAATGCCGGTGATGCCAGTGCTTTTAATTTTAAAGATTTTAAAATTAATAAAAAATTTAAACGTAAAACATTTGACTTTACCGATATGGGTGGGTACTTTAAATTTAGAAAACGATAATAGTTTTTAATTACATTTAATTTCCTCCCAAGAATTAAATATTATAACCCCCTATTTATTTAGGGGGTTTTTTTATAATGGTTAAATAGTTTTTCAGCTATACGCCTACCATAATCTTCATCATAACCATACATTGTCCAAAACTTATTTTCATTGCCAACTTTATCATGCAGTTCTTGGTGGTGGTAAAAACATAAAGGCACAACATTTTTATCACTTGCCTTTAAACCCATGCCCCTATTACCATCATAAGGTTTTAATAAATGATGCGCATTGGTTGCCCCATTACAACTTTTATGCAGTATTATGCAACGCATTCTGCTTACAAATTCTAAATAATTTCTATTTTTGTAATTTTTTTTCATAATAAAAACAATAATATACAATTTTTTTTTAAAAAAATGTAAAAAAAGACTTTACAAATAGTGCCAATGGCGCTATATTATATGTATAACTTAAATACAAAAACAAAACGGAGTAACAAATGAACATAGATTATACAAAAATGGTTAAATACCCAACAGAGTTCAAAAGCGTATTACCATCACATGAGCAAGCTAACGTAGCTTGGGGCGATTATGTAAACAACAAACAATCAGAACTTAAAGCAAATTTTCAGTTTGAAAGAGATTATGAAAGAAATGAAACATTAGGTACTAACGGTTATTATGCAACTGAAAGACCAATTTGGAATGTTAAATATTTTGATGGTTATACATATGAAACTATTGGTTGTGTAACAGCTTTTGATGGTGATGAAGTAAGATGCACATTTAAATATTTAGATGTTGAATATACAGCAAGTGGATCGCACCCATTTGAAGCATTTGAAAACGCAGTATCAAAATCATTAAGTTAACTTAAACACAAAAGGGGGCGCAAGCCCCCAAAGGAGAATAAAATGGAAAACCTTTATGATAATTTTTTAATTAAATATTGTGAAGATGATATTAAAAAACATACAGAAATATTAAATGACAGAAAATGGAAATTAAGACATTTAAAATTTCAAGCAATAATGGGTAAAAGAAACGACCCAGCATACCGTATGTTTTTTATAGATTTGTATAATTACAGTGGCGTAGATGAAACAGAAACTACTTTTGATGCTTGGTTACTACAGCCAAAATGGTGGAACTCATATGCTGAAGAAGAAAGTATAAATGATGCAATGACTAACATAATTGATTTTTATGAAGCAGAACTTTATAGGGAAGGGGGTAATCAATATGGCTGGTAAAAAGATACACAAAGGCAACCACCATGATAATGATTGTGAGCATTATGAAGATGAATATTTACTATCTTGCACCACAAAAACTAAAAGTGGTTTAAACATAAAGTGGGATTGTTATATGTTTGATAATTCTTGTGATGGTAAACCGGCTGAACATTCATTATGTTTAAGAATGGGCGATAGTGGTGGTGATTATATAAGCATAGATTTAAAAGACATGATTAAAATGTATCTGCGTGATAGAACCAATAGATGGGAATAGTTTACTCCAAACTTAAAGGGGCGTTAAGCCCCTTCTTTTTTTATTAAATCATAATCACTTACAATAACTTTAAGTAATGTTGTTTGTAATTCTTTAAAAAACTCATTACTTATATTTTTTTTGCACTCTGCATTCCATCTATTTGTTTCAAAATCTTCACCATACTCTGGTAAAGTTCTTCTTATTTCAATATTGCCAATATCCCATATAAAATCATCACTGCCACTTTCTAATTCACCTTGTAAAAATCTAACGGCTCTTACACCATAATTTGTAGGCATATACCATCTATCCAACCCAATGCCTATTCCTTCGGCTTTTAAGCCACCTGTAAAGGTATAATTTTTAATTAACACTAAATTACATATGTAATTAATTCTACCCCCACTAACGTGCAGTATCGGCTTTCTATCAGCTATATAGTTTTCTAGTTTTTGTTCGGCTTCATTCATTTTAATATTTTAAGCTACCTTCATCAAATTTTCTTCTATATGTATTAAAAGTCATAATAACTTCATCTAATGCACGACCATCAACCCAGTTTGTGTAACCCCTTTCTTTTAAATAATTAATTATTTCTTCAACTTCTGTTGGGCTGTCCAATCTTATAAAGTTTAAATTATCAAACAAAGAAAGTCCATTTTTAAAATTTGTTTCATTATCATTTCTTCTTGCCCATAATTTTAGTGTTTTAATACCATATGCTCTTTCACCAAAACTTTCTCCAGCCTTTACTGTATTTCCAAATCTATCCCTACTGTAAGAATGTGTATCAAGTCTTTTTAAATGATCAGCTTTCCATAATACATTGCTACTGCTATCTCTTGCTTTTTCTTTTATTCTTGTAAAAAAATAATCAGCACCACCAGTAGCTAAATCTTCCTCTGGTGACATACCATGTAAATCTATACCTTTTCTAAGTTTATCAACTGTTGGTGTCATTGTGCCACCATTATCAAAAATTTGTTTTAAAACATCAACTTTATCTCGAGCCGTAATAACGTGTGCAATTTCATATTCTTCT
This sequence comes from uncultured Flavobacteriales bacterium, assembly GCA_964004705.1. Taxonomy (GTDB): domain Bacteria; phylum Bacteroidota; class Bacteroidia; order Flavobacteriales; family UBA7312; genus UBA8444. The sequence continues at coordinate 11,051 of CAXFOQ010000003.1, forward strand.
TTGAATTTGCTAAATTCTTCAGTATCTAAATCAACTCTTTTTGTTAAAATTCTTCCTTGTGTGTTTGCTTGCCAGCTACCAAAGGGATTATAACCTACCTTTTGTGTAATATCTTCACCGGTTAATTGTTTTATTTCATCAATATATGCTTGCTTTTGTTTTTCTATTGGCAATTTTGAAATGTTTTTTATTGTTTTATTATAAGCATCAAACTCATTTTTCTTTTTTATTACTCTGTATAAATCTGGACTTTCAAAAACGTCATCTTTTAAAAACATAAATTCTTCAAGACTTTTGTGCAGTTCTACTTGATGTAATTTTCTTAAATATACAACTTCTCTATCTATATCTGAAGCCCTTTCAGCGTTAATGCCTAATTTACGCATAGTATCTAATATTTTATTATGCCCATCTACAGCATCTTCTACTTCAAATGTTAATTTGTTTTGTAATGCAAAATTATTAATATCTTTAAAATCTGTACCATCAAAATATTGTGGGAAATATGTTACTTTAACACCATCTACATTAGCTGTATAATGGTCAACAAAAATATAATCATCATCAGTTCTAACAATTCTACCTTGTGTATCAGTAACCCCAGTTATTTCACCTTTATCAAAGGTTCTTTTTTTCCATTGAAATTTTGAATTTTTAGTCCATTTGATTGCCGACTCTTCACCTAAAACTGTAAATTCTATTTTATTTCTATTTATAAAAAAACCTCTTTCATCAAGTAGTTTTTTAAAATTAGCTGGTGGGTTATAAAAAGCTGGTGTTGAAGTTGTTACTTTATCACTAAGTCTATACTGTTCTAAAAACTCAATAATGTTTTCATTTGCGCTTCTAGCATTCATGAGATTTGCACTGTCAGCTACAGATAATTTGCCTTTTAATTCAAGATTTATTGATTTGTTTACGTTTGTATATTTTAAAATAAGTTCATCAGCATTTGAAAATGTATATGGAGCTAATTTATCACCTTTTGCTGTTCTAGCTTGTATGCTTTTCAGTGTATTTATTAACATACTGTCATCTGAACTTACATCAAAACCACTTTTTATTGTTCCAGATTTTCTAACCGTTTTGGTTAGTTCCTCACTAACATTTCCCCTTATTTTTGTATATGCTCTTACTGTACGCTTTGATGTTTCTTCTGCAAAATCATTATGAAAATGTATCAACTGGTCTTCTATTTGGTCTTTATCTATAGCTAAACTATAACCATTTGCACCAGACTTTTTTATGGCATCTTTTTCTGTTTGTACTATCTCTTTAGCAAGTGGTGTTGGGGTTTTTCTGTTTAATTGATCTAATTGTGGTTTAAATCTTTTTGCTAAATCATTTTTTCTGCCAATAAGTTTTTCAGTTATTTCATCAACCATATTAGCTGGTAATATTTCTGCTACAACATTTCGTATTTCATCATCAGTAATTTTTACTATTTTTGCTACGCCTACTGCTATTTTATCATTATTTAAATTTTTAAAAACTTCTGTTGCATTTGGGTTTATTGAACTTGTGCGCAAACTTCTTATTTCAAGAACAGAGTTTTTAGAAAAATCTTTTAATTCACCCTTTGCCCTATATATTAAAGAACCACCAGTGTCTAACCTTAAAGCCCCACTGCCATCTTTTAGCCGTTTTAAATTTAATGATTTTGCACCACCTTCACCAATAACGTCCCAATTAGCAAGCCAAGCATCTACAGCAAAGTTTTCATCTACACCATTTAAACCAATCATGTCTTGCACTTCAATATCATCAACATCTTCTATTTTGCTTGCAATTCCAATTCGGTTTATTTTTGTACCACCAATTTCACCATCAATATTTATTATTTTTAAGCGTGGTACACGAACACCAGCCATTTCATATAATCTTGCAGATAACATTTCAATATATGTTCTTTGTATTTCTTCTGGTGATTTTATATAATATTTTATACCAGTGGTTTTATCTTTAAATGTACCACCTAAATTACTACCACCTTGCCCACCAACTTGTTCCATGTTTGAAAACAACAACTGCTGGTCATTAGCTTCATCTACTGCAACAATACCATCTTGTTTTTTGCCAGCTTTTGCTATTTTAGCTTGTATAGCTGTATCTACTTCAGAAAATTGTTCATCATTTAAACTATCTAACCACTTTTGTTCGCCTTTTGTTAATGCTTTACCTTGCGCACTTTTTGTTGAAACAACGCTTTTTAAACTATTAAAATCAGCTAATTTTTTTACTGCTACAGCTTCTTGTTCAATAAATTCAAGTAAATCAACAAAATCAGCTTGAAGTATTGGGTTTTTTTCTTTTATTAATTTTTGATAAACTTTTTTCTGCGTTAATTTGCCACTACCTTTGCCAGCAGTTAATATAAATTCTAATTTTTCTTCAGCCTTTTCATTTAATAAATTAAATTTTTTATTTACTTTTAACTGCGCTTCTTTTGCATAATTTATATATAAATCTTGCGTTTTTAAATCTGCTAAAGCTGTACCTTGTGCTTTTAATACTTTGCCTTCTTCACCTAAATTTTTTAATACTTTTACATTTAGACTTGGCGCAATCTTTTCGCCCTTTAGAAAATTACTTATTGCTGTACTTGGGCTAGAAAAATAACCATCTGGATAAATTTCATCAGCCAAAATTTTTAATTTAGCTGGGCTGTAACTTAATATTTCTTGGTTAAAAGACAAAACATCTATATATGCTTGTTTTTGCATTATTTTTATTTCATTTATTCTAGCAATAGCTTTTTCCATTGCAGAAATATCTTTTAAGTCTGTACTGAAAACAATATATGAAACTTGATTTACAATATTATCGCCAAATACTTTATTTTTAAAAATTTCTTTTGTATATTGTATTTCTTTTTGTAATGATTTTTGTAACGCACTTACTTTTAAATTAGTTGATTTTAAATCTTGTATTTCATCTTTTAAATCTTGCGTTAGCCCAGCCAAAGTTTTTTCTTCACTTGGGCTTAATTTTTTACCCTCTTTTATTTTCTTTTTAATTGTAGAAACTTTTGCTGTAAAATTTAAATTATCTACATCAGCTTGAATTGCCGATACTTTTTCTTGTTTGCTTAAATCTTGCCAACCAGACTTCTTACTTAACTTATTATATGCTTTCTGGTGGTTTTTAAAGCCGGTAACGCCCCCAATAAACTTATTTAGTAGTTCATTAGCCTTATCTTCTTTTACAGCCAAATTTGCTTGTTCTATGGCTTTATTTTTAGCCTCTTGCCTTGCTAAATCTTTTGCAACTTTGCTGGCTTGTGCAATACTTGTTTTACCTTCATCTATTAATGCAATAAGTTCTTCTAAACTTAATGGGTTGTTACGCTGGTCAACCAAATCAACAAATCCAATTTTACCATCATTCCATAACTGCCAGCGCCCATCACCAAGAACTTCTTTTTGTATGCTTACGCTTTTTGTTTTTAACCAAGTCTCGTATGTAAGTTCGCCAGCAACTTGTCCGGTCATGCTTGCTTGCATACCACGCTTTATTTTTTTTGCTTCACCCAATGGTATGCCACTTGCCACTAAAGCATCTTCAAAACCTTTTCTAAACTTTCTATTATTAAAAGTTAAATCTTTACCGGCAAGTTCACTGAAAGATTTTAACATTGGAACAATTACTGAACGACAATTATAATGGGCTGGTGGTGTTCTATAGTTTTTTTTATGCCCAATAGGGTTTTTATTACTATCCCAAGTTAAACCACTGTATGATTTGCATATATCACTGGTTCTTGTGTCAAGCGTTGAAAGCCATTGATAACCTTTAATGATATCAATATTTCTATCTATGGTTGTTTGCCTTGCTTTATTGCTTACTGCATGAACACTTGTGCGCACTAATGCTTCAGCTTGGTAACGCTTGACATTCATTATGCCATCTTTAAAATTATTGGCTTTTGTACCCCTTACCCTACGCACCAAATCACCAATACTTTCATTTGCTAATATGCCTTCACGCATTGCATCAGTAAATCTTTCAACTAAATCACCAGCTTGCCTTTGCCAGTGTGTTTTAACTGGTGCAGACATAACTAAAGTGTCATCAACTAACGCTTGCAATGTTGTGGGAGGTGGTAAAAATTGAACTAATGCAACACCAATTTTAGGATTATTGGCTACGGCTTTACCAACACCGTTTGCTAAAACTTTAGGTTCAAGTTTAGCAACATCTTTTAAACTATCTTTAAATTTAGAATTTATATCACCGTACTGTGCTTTTATTGTAGCCCTTACATTTGCAAGTAATTTGGTAAACCTTTTTTGTCTTGCTTTGCCACCAACAGCAGTAACATCTATTTTTTTTATTTTTTCTTCTAAATCTATTTCAAGTTTATCTAATAATTGAAATACCTTTTGGTACTCACTTGATTTTAACCTTTCAAGATTTACAGCATGAGTAATAATATTATCGGCAACTTTATCATTAGCGCCAGTTATATTACCAACTGGGTTAGGTCTGCCAACTGCCATTACTCTTCACTTTCGTCTTCACTCTCGTCTAACTCTAACTCATTACCAACTGTTGTTGTTGGCGTTTGTTCTAGTAAACCTTTTACATCATCAATGCTGTAATCTGGTCGCAATATTTCGCCACGCTGTAAATTGTAAATTAAATCATCTAATGGTATTGCACCACTCTGCCAAGCACTTACCAATTCTCTTAACTCAGTTGGATCTAATCGCTTATCTAAAAAGTCTGTATTTAACGTAACTTCTACAATATCTGGGTTTAACCCTTCCCAATCTACATACCATTCTAAGCATTGCTCTAAACCCATACTACAATTATTTGCTAAATTAGCTAAAACACTACTTTCGCCACTGCTTCTTACACGCAATGTTTCAGCACTTTCAACAGAACGCCTACTATCTTCTAAAAGCCTTGCGCCCAGTTGTGCCATCATTTGTTGTTTTCTTGTTAACGCATTTTCTAAAAAAGTAAGACCAGCACCTTGATATTCTAACATACCAACATTACTGCTTTCCGGTAAAAACCACATACTGCCACTACCAATAGGAAAATCACCCATTTGATCTGCTTTTAAACCAGTAATGTAAGGGGTCGGTTGGCTTGTTAAAAAGTTACCTTGTTCTAAATCTGCACTTGTTCTGTAATGACTTATATTTACGTTTGCCAAATCTATTAATGGTGGTTTTTGCACTTTTGGATTTAACTCAACAGAACCAAAGAATTGCAACGGTATATAATCAAAATTTTCACCTCTTTTTTGTGGTGTTATTTCATCAACCAAAGTAAATACTTCAGCATCTTCACTCTCCTCATATATTTGCACCGTGTAAATGCCATCAGTTAAATTTAATACCCTATAACGTAACTTACGCTCTGTACCAAAACCATCAGCCATAGGTGTTTCAGCAACCTCTTTTAATATGCACTGTACCAGCTTTTCTTCACCGTTAATTGTTTCTGTACGCCAGTTTGTTATTTCCTCTGCCCTGTAACCTCTAAAATATGGTAAACCTTCTGCTTCTGCCGGTCTATCAACCAATACTGCAAAACGACCCATTGCAAGTGTTTCTTCAACAGTATGCTGTGCAAAGTTATCAAATGGTACACCAGTTCCAGTAACATTAAATAAATTTTCCCTTAACCTATCTGGCACTTGTACTATTGGTCTTTTTCTGAAAACAGCGCCTACCAACCCAGATAATGTTCTGCCGGTTGCACCGTAAAACAATGCTCTTGTTATATAATTAACATATTGGTCTGGTAACATATTATCCGGTTTAGGTAAGTGAACTTGCCCACTGTCCTTAACAGCATCTTCACCAGCAATACAATCTCTTATTCTTTTCCATTGTATGCTGTAATCTTCATATTCATTATGTAAATCAGTAATTGGCATATTTTACCCCCTTAATAATAACCCTTTACTCTGCCGACACCCACAACATCTGGGTTAAGTGGAAATTCACTATGAACCATATAACCCAAAGCATCAGCCATATGGTCTAAACCTAAATTTTTATCCGGCATATTTGTACCCTCTTTAAATGTAAGTCCTTCTAAACTTTTTATTAATTGTGTGCATCGTGGGTTTATAAATAATCTTGTTGTACCCTCTGCATTTTCTAACATAGCATTTACTTCATTTATTCTATCAATTACTGGTGGCGCACTACTAGGTGCAACAACTTGAAAACCATAGTTTTCTAATATTGTAAAATCTGTTTGACCAACTGGCGCACTTGTACGCCTACTTTTGCCACTAGGGTCTGGATAGATTGTAATAGTACGATTTTTATATTTTTGGTCTATTTGCCTTGCCATTATTTCAGTATTAGCATTTGGTATTACTTCTTCATCAAATATATGTAACTGTTCGCCAACCCTTTGCGCATAACAACAACACATTGGGTTAACATTGAAGTCCATGCCAACTAAAATTTCACCACCATTATCTTGTATGTAATCGTCTGAATGTATTTCTCTTGTAAAGTTTTGATAAACTCTACCAGCCAGTGTTTCAAAACTTGCTTCAAACTCTTGACGAAATAATCTTTCGTCCATTATTTTTTTTTGCCGGTTTATTTCTTCTTGACTTACAATACCACTTTCAAGTGTTGTGCTTCTAAAACACTGCCATTGTTCATCTTCGTGTGCATTTACCCATAAATCATAAAACCAATTATAACCTTTTGGTGTACCACATAGTAACGCTTTACCATTTTTATCTGCTAATGCTGGCGCTAAAACAGCTTCCCATGTTTGCTGGCTTATGTCTTGCACCTCGTCCATAACCAAAAAATCAAGACCGACACCACGCAAACTATCTGGATTATCTGCGCCACGCAATGCGATCAAACTGCCATTTTTAAGCGTAATACTCATATCAGTTTCATTTGGTAAACTGCCACTACGCCCACTGTTTAAGATTAAATCTTTAATTTCACCCCACATAATTTGTTTTGCCATTCTATAAGTTGGCGCAACATACCAGCATTTAGTATATTTGTTATTATTGGCATATTGAAAAATTAAAAACTTACTTAAATAGCTTTTACCACTTCTACGCCCAGCAACATTAATACGAAATCTTTTTTGAGATAATGCCACATTACGTTGAGGTATTGTTAATTTTATTTCAATAGGTTTTGGAGCGCCTTCTAATGGTTTGCCATTATTTTGGGCTTCATATTCTTCATATGCAGAGTACATTAATCACTTGAAACAACTATTGGTGGTAAATCTTCGCTTGCAACTGCTATTCTTTCTGTCCATTTACCCCTACATTTTAAATAAAACATAGTCATGGCTGGCTGGTTTCCACTTACAGCCATCTCAAACGCTTTTTGCGAAACCCTACCTAATGCTTTTGCTTCACCCTCTTTAAGTTCTTTTTGAAAATATTTAAATAATGTACCCCTTGAAACATCAATAATTGCACAAATTTGATCGGCAGTTAAACCATAACCGGACATACTGGTTACTTGTGATTTTTGCTCTTTTGTTGGTTTAAAAGAGGGTCTGCCTTTTGTAATTTTTTTTGTTTTTTTTGCTGTCATTTCTTTTATAGCGTATAAAAAATAGTTAAAAACCTAGCCAATGGCTATATATATGAGTTAATTAATATACTTTTACAAGATATTTTTTATTTAAAACTCTCTTTAATACTTTTAATTACATTTTTTAATGTAAATGGTTTTTCATTTGGGCGATATTTACATTGTATTTCTCTTGGACATTCACCAGCGCCTATTGGTACATATTCATTCCACTGCGTGTAGTTTGCACCAACGTAAACACATACTCTTGTTTTATCTTCAAGTAACTGTTTTGCAAGCCGGCAAGTAGTATGTTCAATATCTCTTGCAAAAACAACTATGCCTAAAATAGAAAAAACACATATAAATAAAAGCAAGTAATAAATAAAATTATAAAACATTATCATTACCCCATCACCCAAATAAAAAACAAATTAAACAAAACCCAGCTATGGCAAGAATAATTACTGTATAACAGAAAACGATATGATCCAGACCATCCACCCTACAGCCCCTAAACCAATTAAAAGTGCTAAACCAATTATCGTATAATCTCTAATCATTTTTTTTTGTTCTTCACGAGCATAAATAGCTTCTTGCCTAGCTTTTCTTATGCGCCCTTCTTCTTTTAATAAGTTATCCCACGCTTGCAATCCATAATGACCAACTAACCAGTTTTTAAGTTCTTCTCTTTGTTTTTGAACTTTTATTTTTGCGCTGTAACTGTTCATGGCTACTTCTTCAACAGAGCCATTAAATAATTTATCAAATGTAGACGGATTGTTTGAACTTTTATTTATATTATCAATATCTGAAACTGCGCCCATCCACTTGCCCAGCGTATCGGACATTTCTTCTATATCCTTGCCGGTTTGTATAAGTTTTTTTATTTGCCCATAGGTTTGTGTTGCCACCGTAACAGCAGTTCCCAATGTAATAGGGTCTATCATTTTATTTTTTACCTTTTTTACTTTACAAGTAGTGCCATATGCACTATATTAAAATTATAACAACTTAAACTTAAAGAGGAACAAATGAGAAAATTTAACCAACATGACTTAAACGAGTATGAAATGAACATACTTGCAAACGCTGATTACTTTACACTTGTTAGGTTTGCCGGAAGAGGTAAATTTATTACAGAAAAATTTACAAGTTTAAATGTACTAAAAAGTTTTGCAGACCAATATACACATAATTATATGGTTTATGCTTGCACAAATGAGGGGCGTGATGCACCTATTGGTGATTATAGTTAGTTTCTTTTTACACCTCTAATAGAGGTGGTTATATGTTTATCACTTATTAAAAGCCGTTGCTCAATGTAGTTTACGGCTTTTTTTGCATTGCCCTCTTTACCACAAGTGAACACATCTATAGCAAAAAATTTTTCTTCCGGATAAGTATGAATTGCAAGATGACTTTCTGCAAGTACCCATACGCAAGTTTCGCCTTGAGGCATAAATTGATGATAAGTTTTTTTTACAATATTCATACCACCAGCCTTCAACCCACTTTCTATAATTTCTGAAAGTTTGCTCCAAACCACCCACTCTTCTAGCCAAATATCTCCTTGAACTAAAGTTCCTCTGGTGTTCATTCGTCATTTCCCTCACTATTGTGAATAATATCCCCAAACTCATTTTTTATTTCCTTTTGATTGCCCTTATAAAAAACTAACACGTTTTGGTGCATACGACCAACTTTTCTATTTGATTGCATTGCTTTTTTAGCTCTTAAGGGCAATGTACCCTCTTGATTAATTAATATTATTTCATTCCAGAATTTATACCCAGCATTAACCATAATATCTACGGTTTTGGGTACTAAACTTATATAATTTCCCTTTTTGCTTCTTACTTCGCTTGTAGTAATTACAGCAAATCTATTTTCTTTTAATTTAGCATAACTTTTTGTTAAACATTCTTTATAAACAAGAAAAAAATCATCATGCGACATATTGCTTAAATCATCTGGCAAATCACTATAAACTTCTAAATCTGCATATGGTGGACAACTAAAAAATAAATCAACACTTTCATCTTTTACATATTTATCCATGTTTTTGCCATCATCGCATATATATTTTGCGCTTAAATTGGCATCTTTTACTCTTTTATTATTTATTTGTACTTGTTCATGCCTTAATTCTATGCCGGTAAATGTTAAACCATTACTACCAGCTACAAAACCAAAGACACTATCGCCAGCAAAACAATCAAAAGCATGAAAATCTTTTTTACCAAACCATAAACAAATTAGTTCAGCCAAAACAGCATCTAATATAGAAACACTGCCTATATTTTCCATTATACTTTTTTCTTTATCTAACGTATTTTCACGGCTTTGACCAATATCACCAATTAAACTATTCCAATATTCTTTTCTATCTTGCCAATAACCTTGCCTTGTATCTAATATGCTAAAAGGTGGTACAATAAAATTTTTATGTAAACTTCCCTTTTCCCATTCATCATATTTTTTAAAAGGATCACGGCTTTCAAAATTTAATAATTCATCTATTTCTTTTTGATCAAAACCAGTAAATTTTAAATCAAAATCAGTTTCTTGTAATTTTTTAAATTCTTCAGTTAGTAATGGAAAATCCCATTGGCTTTCTAAACCAGTTCTATTATCAGCTATTCTATAACCCTGTTTTTCTTCTTCTGAAAGTCCTGTTGCCACATGAACTGGCACTTTTTCTTGTTTTAAGTATTGCCCAGCCATTAGCCTAGTATGCCCAGCAATTATAATATCATTTTCATCTACAACTATTGGTTGTCTCCAACCATATTTTTTTATTGATAAAGCCGTTTTAACAACGCTGTCCACACCTATTTGACGTGGGTTGGTATCATAAGCCTTCGGCTTATTAATATCCCACATATCTACTTTAAAACTTGTTTCTTCCATATAAACTTATTAAAATTTATTTTAGGTATAAAAACGCAAGGCTCTTGATCTTCTTCCCAATCCCTATCGCTCCTACCACCCATCCTAACTTTAACCCCACTTAATTTATCAAGTTTGGTTATATTACACCAGTAATCGCCATCGTCAACAGCAACAGCAAGAATAAGAGGAAACGTAAATAAATGAGTTTTACAATGTGAAATGCATTTTTCCCATTTTTTGTAAGCAATCATATAGGTGCTAAACTTATTCCAGTTTTGACCATATCTGCATTTTAATTCTAAAAAAGCTACAATTTCATTATTACGGCTTATTGCAAAATCTGGACTATACGATTTACCTAATTTGGTTAATGTACAATGCCAGATTTTGCTTATTCTTTGTGAAAAGTTTTTTTCATTGCGCAAAGAAATGAAAGTTTCTTTAGGTATATAACCCATTACTTTCTTTTCTTTTTGCCTTTTCTGCCTTTTTTCTTACCCATTACCATTTTCTAAACACCTCCTTTGATGCAATTCTGTTAAATCTTCTTTATCCCATTCATCGTAGTAACCCTTCTTTTCAAGGAAGTAACTAGCTTCATTCAGTTGGGATAAACGCTGAATGAAAACCATTGTAAAATCATAATCTAATAATGGTTCATAATTTGTATCATCAAACCCTTTTATTGGGCTTGCATCTTTATCAGCATTTGGGTGAAATGGAATTAACCAAATATCATTTACAATGTTTCCACTTGGGCTGTTTAACATTTCACAAAATGTGAACAAATCATCAGCTTCATATTTTTCGTGGTCTTTATCACATAAAATAAAAATTTCTTTTTCGTTTTGTGCTAAAAAAGTATTTGTTAATTCAATAATTTGCCTAAATATTTTTCCGTCACATTCAAATACTTCAACCTTTTTATCACGCCATGCTTTCATAGCGTATGGACAAACTGTCATTCCATTAATACTTTTATAAGGTTTATTTACGACCTTTTTTACCCAATGAAGTAAATCTTCTTGGTATGTTATAGGGTTCTTGTGTTTCAAATTTTTTGGGTTTTTTACCATTTGCAGTTTGGGTTCTACGTCTTGAATTACTGATAACAGTATTAAGTATTAAAAGTTTTCCTTTCATTAATACCCTCACTTTAACAAAGTTATATCTCAGCAGTGACTTTCGCACAAGAAAAAAAAGACCCCCCAATTAAAAAAAAAGGGGGGTAAGTTGAGAAAACATAAATTGCTTAAAAATAAGTATATACGGTTTTTTTTAAAATATTGCAAATTTTAAACCAAAATACTTAAATTTTTGGCGTTTTAAAAGCCGAGAACTGGGTGAAAACACTAGCGCTGGTATGTTTGTACCTCCGAAATATGCTCTTTTGGCTTGTTGGGCTTCATGTAAAGAATACGCCTTGCTTGGCTTTCTGTAATACCAAAATGTTCAGCTACATCGTCTAAGGTATATTTTTTTGATGTTTTACGTCTTAAATGTACACCGGTTTCAGCAACATATTTCACTTTGCCTTTATTTTCTTGCCAATGTGTTTTTACCTTATCAATAAATTCATCGGAAAATTTAGTCATTATTCTATCTCCCATCTATAAAAAATATGGTCATTTATTCTGACCGTTTGTGTAAAACTTTTACGCCAGCTTGGCTGAACATAATAAGCGTGATAATGTGTTGCCCCTTGTGTCGTATCATACAAATATCCATTAAGCGTTGCTTCGGCAATATCCAAAGCAAAACCCCATGCTAATTTATCATTTATTGTTTCCGGCAAACCATCGCACCAAAAACTGAATTGGCATTTATCTTTTATTGGTTTTGTACTATCCCAAGTATAATAATAGCCCTGTTTTACAACCTCGCAAACATCATTTGGGTATCGCCAATCTGCAACACGATTAATGACCACTTGGGCTACTGCCACTTGCCCAACCATAGGCTCTCCTCTAGCCTCGAAATAGATCGCAGTGGCTAGGCAGATTAATGAGTTAAACATTTTTCTTTCCCCCTTAAAATATAATCATGTTCAATTACGCCAATATTTTTATCACCAACTTTCATTGGTTCTATCCATATACGCTTTTTACCATTTTTATAATTTTGTACTCGCCAATGTCCTCTGCGCCAATGTTCAGCTTTTGGAGAACCACTGCCGGTAATAATGCCTTTGTAAACTTTTCTTACTTTTGGCTTCGGTAAATCTATTGTAACCAACCTATAAGAATATTTTGGTAAAGACCTACCGTTTCTTGTATGTAATATTTTTGGGTTTGGCTTTGCATCATTATAAACAATATGGTCATAATTTAATGTTGCTAAAATTGCAGTTATTAATCTTAAATCACCACCAATAGCTTTCATATCAGATGCAACCCACCTTGACATTTCTTCTTTATTAAAACCTTTTGTTAAAGTTTTATCCGGAAACATCATATTAGTTGCAATAGTTTGTGCAGTTTCTAATCTGCCATCTAACCAATTTATCAATCGTGATGTTTTTTCATTTTCACAATAATGTTCACCAATTAAATGTTTACAATGAAATTCGTGTGATTCTCTTATCTGTTTTTTTGTAGCACCAAAAGTATTTTGTTTAAAATCTATGGTGTTTTGAAAATCATTGTTAGATAGTTTTTCATCATTGGATAAATAAAAACCGGTTAATGGTATATGAATTTTATTACTAATAGATTTGTTTAAATAATTATTACCATATTTGACTTCAAAATTAGGATCGGACTTTAACCTATCAACCATGTTATATGATGTATAAAAAAACATACCATTAAGGCGTTGTATATGATAGCCAACTTGAAAAAATGATTGTGATGCATCAGCACCAAGATTTTCAAGCCGTCTTTTTTCATTCCATTCAACAAACATATTATCGAAAGGTGGTATCGCCCTTTTAATTAATTCAATTATTTTGTTTTGGTTTTGTGATGCTAATTCACCAACAGTTTGCATTAATTTTTCGTCAATAAAAAACTTTTGGCTGTCGGCAAGCATTTTTAATGCTTGCCTTGAACTTTGTATTGCCAATTTATTTGTGTCGTTTGTTAGGTTTTTTTTGTTTACAAATCCTAGTATAGACTTTTCCGGATTTGCTAAACCACCTATGGCTTGATTGATAAGTAATGGAGCGCTCATTATGCGCCCCCTACTTTATGGAAATAACCTAATACACTGCGCCATAAGGTTTCACCCTCATATTCAGAAACGCTGGCATTCCAAGTATCATGCACAACGCCATCAACTAGGCTACTTAAATGCCTTCGGCACGAAACTATTATTCTACCCTGTTTGGGTAAATCATAAAACTTCTTATGACCATCACTTGGGTCAAAGTTTTGTAATGCTCGCCATTGCCAATTATTTTTAAATAACCAGCCTTTATAAATTTCTTTGTGAACGCCATTACGAGGTGTTTTGCTTTTATCGTACCAATTACCTCTGTATTTTTTACGATAGCTTTTTGCCACTTTGTCATTATGAACAGAGCAGTACCATTTAATCTCGTCTGCAAGTGAGTTGTAAACCCACTCATAATCATATTCACCAGCTATGGCAATGGAACGTGTTACACAATCACCGGCATTTTTGCCCTTAAAATATTTTGAGCGCCCACCGTCATTATAAACAAATTCCAACCCTACATTTGGGTTATTTACTAAAGGATTTTCCATGTCCTTTCCTTTCATTAAGGTTTAAGTTAAAAACAGTTTACCACAATTTGCAACGCATTGCAAGTTTTATTTTTTTTATTCAAAACCCAAAATCATAGGAACTGTTATGCAACTACTATTTTTTGTCCATAAATCTTGATCCCATGTTTGGCAATTTAATAAAAAATTTATTGCAACAAACCAAAATAATATAGCTACACCAAAAGTAACTAAAGTTAAACTTGAATATCTTACAATTTTATTTAACATATTTTTGCTCCTTAAATTACTGGGTTAAAAACATTTAATCTTGCATTTTCTTTTTCGTGCTTCAATAGCCCTTTATCAAATAATGCTATCGCATCTTGATCGTTTTTAAAACCATATTCTGATGCAAAATTAATTGATGAACTATATTTAATGCCTTTTGGGTGTAAACCTTTTTTCCTAAAAAGGTATGCAACCATATCCGGTGTTTTTGCCCAAGCAATTAATTTTTCTTTACTAAAAAAAGAAATGCCACCATGTTCTGCAACCATATAATCTATTGGCGCTTTTTTACCATTATGTTCAAACATAATAAAAGTTGATTGTTGTGTTCTTTTTTCTAACAATCTTTTTATTTTATTTTTATTCATTTTTTTTCTCCATAAAAAAAAGTTTAAGTTTTGCCTATTATAAACTAATAAAAAAATAATGCAAGTATTTTTTTTTGCAAATTTTTGCATTTAGTTGAAAATAACTGTTGACAAGTAGTGCCAATGGTGCTATACTATAATCATAATAAATTTAAAGAAAGGAAAAAATATGTATAGAATTTATTATTATGAAAATATTAGTGGTTTAGGATTTTGGAACCAATATGGAAGTAAAAATTTCAAAACTGAACAATCTGCTTTAAATGAAGTTAAAAAATTAAGGGAGAAAGGTAAACTTCAAAATTATAATATTAAAATAATAAAAGATTAATAATATAAACCCATTGCAAATTTATGAATATTTTTGCAATGGGTACTTGACAAGTAGTGCCAATGGTGCTATATTAAAATTATAAATTAAAACAAACTAACGAAAGGTAAAACATATGTTAGGAACTAAAATAAAAGACGATGCAATAGAAGCAATACAGCAAGACTTTGTTGTTAAATTTTCAGCTTTAATTAAAGAAGAATTTAAAAAGTTGGAAAAAGCACCATCAGTTAAAGGACTTTTAAAATTTGAAAAAGGTAATGATGGACTAGACCAAATGTTAGCTGGAAGTTTAGAACTAATGTTTGAAGGTGCAATGACCCAAAAAACTATGGATAAATGGGTTAAGGCGCTTAACCAATAATAACTTAAACCAAGCCCCAGCGAAAGCTGGGGCAGAAAGGAAAATTATGAAACAAGATATTAATTTAATTGAACTAGCTAAAAAGCTAGAGGTAAATAAAGCAAAGAAAAAAGATATTGTTTTATCTACAGATAGATTAACTTTAGAAAAATCTATTACAAATAATGATTTGGCATTTGGCATTAATTCAGATGAAATGCCAAGTTCGCAATTAGCTATTAGCGATGTAGCGCATACGCAGATTGCTTCGCATTTAGATATACCTAAAAGGTATTATGATAAAATGCGTTTTGAAGATAACCAATCTTTATTAAAAGAAAACATAAAGCATTGGTTTGAAAAAAACCCAAAACCAAGAATGTTACGTTTATTTGATGAAGGTAAAAATGAACTAACCGGTATTGAAAAATATACTTGTAGGGCTTTTTTAAGCGATAAATATAAGCGCATTGATAATGAGTTAATTGCAGAGGGTGCATTACCAGCGCTACAAGAAATGCCAAATGTACAAATTAAAAGTTGCAGTTTAACTGATAAAAATATGTACATTAAAGCAGTTTTGCCACAACTTTCAGCCATTGTAAAAGAGGGCGATGTTGTACAATCTGGATTACTTATTAGAAATTCAGAAGTTGGCTTTGGCGCAGTAGAAGTAAGTATGCTGATATATAGGCTAGTTTGTGATAACGGTTTAGTTGTACAAGATGGCTCAACTCGTAAAACTCATATTGGTACAAAATTAAGTGAAAGTTATGATTTATTAAGTACCGAAACATTAATTGCAGATGCACATACGCTTAAATTGGCAATTAGGGATATTGTAAAAAACACTGCAAACGAAGTATTGTTTCTTTCAAATGTTAAAAAAATGAAAGAACTTTCAGAAAGCAGTGAAATGAATAAGCCTAATGAAAGCATTAAAATTTTAGCTAAACAATATGGTTTAGCTGAAAATGAACAAGAGGGTGTATTGGCTTCCTTAATTAAAGGTGGTGATTTAACTGCATGGGGAATGCTAAATGCAGTTACCGATTATAGCAAAAAAGCTGATAGCTATGAAAGGGCTACTGAGTTAGAGCGAATTGGTGGCAAAATACTTGATTTAAACCCCAACCAATGGAAGGTTCTGCAAGAAGTAGCCTAACATACCTAAAAATAAAAAAGGGGGCTTTATGCCCCTTTTTACTTGCTTTTTAGTGCATTTGGCACTACATTGCATTTATGAAAAGAATAGGTGATGAAATGGATTTAAACCCAAAAGAATTTAAGAAAAGTATTGAAAATGTTTTTGGCTGGGGTTCACAACGTAAATTTAGCAAGTTGTTAGGAAGAAACGAATCTACAGTTAGAAGATGGATAGCCGGTAGCCGTGCTATACCACCGGAAATGCCTTTGATACTAGCGCTATTAAATGAAAGAAGACAATTAGGTTTAAATGGCAGTATTGATATTAAAAGACATTTAGAGTTGATTTTAGAAAAATAATATGATATAAATAATTATACCAAAGTAATTTTTTTTAAAAAATTTTACTTCTTTTTCATGAGGAAAGGGGCTATGTCAGTAGCCCCTTTTTTTATTTAATACCCATAAAAATAGCATAATCATCAAGCGCTTCTCTTAAACGCTCCATAACATATTTTTCATTTTTAGATATTTTTATGCTTACATCTTTAACGGTATGTTCATAACAACAAACATCTAAAGCAATTTTAGAACCTATTCTGCCAAGTGTTTGAATTACTTCCTTTAATTTTTTTCTAGCGTGTATTTGTGAACTTGTAAGATCATCTTTTGTTGAGCCATAATTTTTATTTCTTGAATAATCTACAGCTTTAAGTTTTTGTATATTTGCTATTTGAAAAAATTTATATATTTCGTTACCAGCTTGATATTGGCTATCATCAATACTTTTTCTTTTATATAAATAATCAAGTGGTGTTTGGTTTGTAACCCTGTATAATCTTCGTTTGCTTCTTGCATTAGATATTTCATATTCATGGTGTTGGCTTTGCCATTTATTAGGTGTAATAATTGGTTCTTGGGTTGTTTTCTGTTTCTTCTTCTTTGACATTGGCTAACCCTTTATATCTGCCACTCCATCTATCCCAAGTAAAATAAGCAACATTTCCAGCCATTCCACACTCTTTCCATCTAACCTTTAGTACATGAAGTTCAACTGGCTGGCTAGGATTATTTCTATCTCTACTTAAACACCAACCCAAATCTGCTTTATTAGCCCAATGTGCAGATGATGCAATATCGTATAATGCTGGTATTGGAACTTTACCATCTATACTGTTCATTTTTCGTGGGTGCGCAACAATCCAAACATGACATTCATAAGTTTGTGCAAATCTTTTAATTTTACTTAAAACCATGCTTATAAATTCTGTTTCCATCATATTAGTTGGTCTTGTACTTTCTATTTCGTTGTAAGGGTCTATAACAAAACCTTTAATGCCAAACCTTCTTACCAAAACTTTTGCTTTATCAATTATCCAATCAATGTTTGGTGGTCTTTCATCTGGATTATCAGCCCTAACAAAATGTATTTTATCATTTAAATATTCTAAACCTTTATTTAATTCTATTTTGCTAATTTTATTTAAATTAACACTTCCACCAAAAAAAGGTGCGCCAATATGTTTTTCAAGCAGTTTAGCAATGTGATATTTAGGTGGGTTTTCAAAACTACACATTCCAAATTTCCAACCATGTAACCTTGCCATATTGAGAATTATTGCATCAACCATTTCAGATTTACCACTATTTGGAATACCAGTAACAACACTAATATCGCCTAGCTTTACTTTCATATACTCGTCTAAATTTGCAAAACCGGTACTAAACGGTGGTTCAACTTCACCATTATATAATTTAAAAACTTCATCTGCATAATCATTAACAGAATGAACATCAAAAATTGGAAATGGTTCTGCGCTTTCAACAGAATTAAATAGAACTTCTTTGCCTAAATTAATTAATACTTCGTTTGCATCTTTATAAAAACTGCCATTTTCTTTTGCTGGAAATGTAACCCTAAAACATTTTTCACGTCCTAAACGTCTGCTTAATTCTTGCATGGTTGCTTTACCCACTTCGTCATAATCACAAGCCAAAACAAATTTTTCACATTTACTTAACAAATCATCACTGTGTAAAAGAAAATTAAATTTATCTGCATCTTTTTCTAAATTACCAACACTTTTTAAACTTATGCCACCACTAGGTATTGAAAGCACATTTCTAAACCCAGCTTCCCACATAGAAAGAGCATCAACTTCCCCCTCAACAATATATAAAACATCTTGTTTCTCTGTTTTTTCAAGCATATGCAAACCATAAAATATTTGTTCGCAGTTCGCTTCTTGGTAAAATAATTTTTTATCTGTGTTTCTATATTTTACATTTATTAAATTATTATTTGTATCTTTATATCTAAATGCAATGTTTACTGAATTATTTTTACCTATTTTATAACCAACATTCCATTCCTGTAATGTTGTTTCACTTATTTTTCTATCATTGAAAAATTTTTTTAATAATGCATTACCATCAATATTTTTAATATTATCTTTTGGTTTGCTATATATTTTTTTAACTTTATTTAAACTTCTATAATCACGCCAACTTTCATCAGTGTTGTAACGACCAGTAAACCCACATTTATTTTGCCGGTTACAATACCATATAACGCCATTGTTTTCTACGGTGACAGATAATGTTTTACCCTCATAACCTTGTTCACCCTTGCCTTTACATTTGGGGCAAATTACTTTTTGGCTTCCTACAGAATAACCATTTAATTTTATACCAGTTTCATTTTCAAACTTTACATTATCCATTATATAGCGCTCCTTATGTTTTGTGTTTTTACATTTGACGCTTTATTTGATTTTTTTATCCATTCTTTAAGTTTGAAAAACGCTTCTTGCCCATAAGGATAATCTTCTTTTAAATTACCATCTAATAATTTTGCAGTATAAAATTCATCACAAGTTTTTATTTCACTAATTAAAGTTTGACTTGTATGATTTTTATTTTCTTTTAAAAACTGTTTTAATGTAGCTTCATTTATTCTTACTGTATTTCCGTAAAATATATATTTTTCTTTCTGGTTATGAGTATGATTATGAGTGGCATTTGTTTCGGTATCCGTTACGCTTGCGTTTTGCATAACCTTTTGCCTTTCTTTATCCCATCTTGCTTTACTTGCAATTTTGGCTGAATTTATACGTTTTTCTTTATGAACTTGTATTCTTAAAATTTCTTTTTCTAGTCTAGAATTCCACCATTTTCCGTCTTTAAAGTGAAAGAACTCATGCAAAATATTATGTATTATTTTGTATCTAGAAACCCTAGTTATACGCATTAATTTGCTTTTATCATCTGTTAATGCGCCATTACGCCAATAGTGCATTAATAGTAGTAAATAAACGCCATGTTCTAAAGTTGAAAGGTGCTGGGTATCAGAAATATAATCGCCTACCCATAGTGGCATATATGCTTTAAAGTTATTTTCCATTTTATTCTCCATTGGGTTTAAAGTGTAATAATATATATTTTTACGTTTGTAAACTCTCCTCCTTTTGAATTTTATTTGCTTTTTCTAATCCAAGCCCTATAGGTGACGCATAAGTGCCATCTTCGTTTTTGCATAAACTATTTAATAAATGATCTATTTCAATATTATTTTGCAATGCTAAACTAATTAAAACACCAATATCATAGAGCAGTGTGTCCATATCACTTCCACCTTTTCCCCTACCGGTGTAAAAAACTTCTTTTATTTTATTTTCTGCATCACGACTTATGCTACAATATAGTTTAGAATAATTATTTTTTACTAAAAAAGTTTCTGTTTGTCTTCTATTGTTAAGTTTTTTCCTTTGCATTTAATACCTCTATTTTTACAAATGTTTTTGGTTGATTTGAATATTTTTTACACGTTTCTAATTCTACAACTTGTGCATCATCTTTAAAAATTATTCCATTACAAATATCAAGTAACGCTTTTACATAATTATCTAAATCTGGTCTAGTTTTTGGTAAATATTTTTCATTTTCTATATCAATTTTTTTATATTTTTTTGGTGGTTTAATATAAAAATGAGCAGTTACTTTTAATGCACCTTCAAATTGTGTAAAGCCAACAGCCTTAACTAACCATAACTTAGCCCTAAATTCATATTGTCTTGTTTTAGTGTCTGTAAATACATTTATTTTATTATTTCTAATAGCGCTTCTTGGTCTGCCTTTTGGTACTGGATTTTCCCAAATACTAAAAACAATACTATCTTTTGACTTGTTGATGTCGGATATAATTTGCTTCATTTTGCATAAACTTTCATACCGTTGGCACTAAAATAACTTGCATTACTAACATAAAGGTGTTATATAAGCAATAACTTAAACTAAATAAAAAAGGAAAAAAAATGAAACAAGTTGATAAATACCCAACTATTCAAGCAAAAGTACACAAAAATGTACAGCATGGTAGCGCAGAGTGGTTGGAGTTAAGAAAAAAATATACAAGTGGCACTGATAGCCCTGTGTTAATGGAAAAAAGCAATTTTAAAAGCCCATTTACTCTTTGGCATGAAAAATCTGGTTTGTTAGAAGATGGTTTTAAAGATAACAACCGTATGCTTTGGGGGCGCAGATTAGAAAGCGCTATAAGAGATGGTGTTGCTGAAGATATGGGTTATAATTTACTTGAAGATGTTTGGGTAAGTAATAACACATATTACACTTTGGAAGAAAGCAAACTTGGCGCTACACCGGACGCAGTATTGGCTTACCCATCGAAGTTTGTAAATGACAAACTTGGGAAAGAACAAGAGGGGCATGGTGTTTTTGAAATAAAAAATGTTGATGGATTAATACATAAGCAACAATGGACAGAAAATGAACCACCAGTTCAATATATAATACAACTACAACATTATATGTATGTTTTGGGTTATAGCTGGGGCGTTTTAACTGCATTGGTTAATGGCAATACTACTTACACTTATTGTTATGAATTACATCAGCCAACAGTAAACCTTATAAGAAATAATAGTTTTTTATTTTGGGATTACTTAAACAGTGGTAGGCAATGCCCATATAGCGCTGACAGCACCACCAGCACCACTAACACACTTAAATCGTTGTATCCTTCTCAAAACGGTGAAACGCTGGACAAAACGCAAGACAACAAGTTTACAACATTAGTTACTAATTTTGTTCATGCAAAACAAAATCATAAAGATGCAACTAAAAATTTGGCAGAATGCAAAAATTTATTGCAAGCAGAAATAGCCGATAATTCTTTAATAGAATGTAATGTATTTGATAACGGTTTAAACAAAAAACACTTAATAAAACAAACAACTTCGGAAGTATCTGAATATACAGTTAAAGCAAGAACGCAAACCAGTTTTACAGTTAAGGAGATAAAATAATGGCAAAACTTAATGCACCAAAAATAGTAAAAGAACTTTTAAACGAATTAAATATTTATGACCAAACCCATATTTGGCAACATAAGCAATCTAAACAATATATTATTAAACACATGGCTTTAGAAAAAATTGCTACACATAAAAAAATTGTTTTTGATATGCCACAAATAATAGAGGCAGATAGTAAAAACGAAATAGCAGTTGTTTGTGTAAAAGGCAAAATGGGTAATGTTGAAGAATGGTCAATAGGTGAAGCCAGCCCAAAAAATAATTTTAACCCTTATTGTTTTGCTATGGCAGAAAAAAGAGCAAAGGATAGGGTGATACTTAAACTTATTGGGTTACATGGTGAAGTTTATTCCAGCGCTGAAATGATGGAAGAAGAACCTAAAGAGCAACCTAAAGAAGAACCTAAAGATACTAGCAAAAGTAGCAAATTAGATGACCTTGCAAAAGAAGATAATAAAGTAATTGAATTAATAAAAAGTAAATTACCAAAAGCTATACTTAAAATAGATGGCAAGTTAAGCAAAGATGATGCAAGCAAGTGGAGCGCATTAGTTAAACAACATATAGCTGATGCCAATAATTTTGTAACGCTTACTGAAATTACTAATGAAGTAAATGAAGTTTGGAATGATAATGATGATGTGCAAGTTATACAAAACTTGTGTCAAAAGATATTTAGCGATGGCATATTACCAAGAGCGCATGAGTTGCAAGTAAGGCTTGAGTTAGATAAATACAAAAACTTACTAAAAAAATAAGGAGAAAAAATATGAGTATTTGTACAATAACACTGTTGGGCAATTTAACAAAAGATGCTGAATTGCGTGAAAACGACTATGGTAAATTTTTAAATTTTAGCATAGCTAACAATATGGGTTTTGGTGATAATAAAACCACCACCTTTTTTAACTGCACCTACTATTCTAAAGGCGCAGAAAATTTTAAACAATATTTAACTAAAGGCACTACATTAATGATTACCGGTGAATTTACTACCAATGAATATCGTGCAAAAGATAGTGGTGAATTAAGGATTGGTTTAAATATAAAAGTGCAAGGAATTGGCTTTGGCAGTAAAAAAGAAGATAATGATAATTTTGATGAAGTGCCGGCTAAAGACATAAGCGATGAACAACCAGCACAAGAAGAGGATTTAGACGATGAAATACCATTCTAGTGAGGAAGATTTTATTGATGCGCACTATAATGATACATGGCTTACTGTTGAGCAAGTTGCTCAACAGTTAAGTTGTAGCCAGCGTAAAGTTTATAATATGATAGAAAACAAAGATATTTTAAGCAAAAAGTTTGGTGGCGCTAGGCGCATAAGCAAAATAAGTTTAAACAAATATATTTATGAAAGCCCAAGTAATTAGAGGAAAAAATGAAACTAAACCCAATAATATTTATTGCATTACTTTTAATAAGTTGTGCAAAACCTAATAATGAGATTGTGCAATGGTCACCTATTGTAGACCCACGCACAAGTAAGAACCCAGCAGAAATAGTTCGTGATACTGTTGAGTGTGAAAAGTTAATAGAAAGCGAAAAAGTTAAAATAAAAGACTACAACGATTTTTGGCACGATTACTATAATCTTATGCCCAAAAGCTATAACCCACTTGTGGCGTGTTTAAGGGGGCGTGGACATAGCGTTATAAACTGGACTAGCTAACTTTTTTTTATTTATCACTAACCTTTGAACAACACTGCTACCTTCTCGACAGAGGGTAGTGGCAGACCTTAAAGGAATAAACAAAAAAAAGAGAGTTAAATGGACAATTCAATAAGTAAAAAATATTATAAATACCATACCAAAGAAATTGATAATTTTATTGCAAGATGCACGAAAAAAACAGATGGCGATTATGATTACAAATGCTCTAAAAAATATATTAATACTGCTGAATGGAGCGACTCAAGCAAATTTACACCGGTTGTAAGCACAATAGTAAAAAACAACCCCTATAATTATAATAAACTAATAAACGAAAAGCTACTACCAGCAGAACTAGAAAAATTAAAAATAAATGCAGAATATGTAATTTTAGCTAAAAGAAGAGGTTATTTTAAAAACAGCTATTATAGTTATGCAAGAATACAGTGCATTTTATGGGTTAGTTTGGAATATCATCAATTTATGATTAATGAATATAATAAAAAATGGAATATTTTTAATGATTTAAATAAGTTTAAAACCGTTGATATGCCTACAAAATTAAAAGAATTGCAAAAAAAATTTAAAAAAAATTAAAAAAACACTTGTAATGTAGTGCCAATGGCACTATATTCTAATTATAAGTTATTAAAAATTAAACCCAACGGAGAAGAAATTGAAAACATATAAATTACCAATATTAGAAATAATACAGCATGAATTAAATGAAATACACAAAGATAAAAAATCTTTTTTGACAATTTGGGCTGATACAAGAGATGACCTTGAGGGTGTTGGTACAAACTCACAACATATTGAGGAAAACCTTCAAAAGTATGATGACAAAATTAATACTCTTTTAAAGTTAAAATGGAAAATAGAAAACATGGGGGCGCAATAATGGAAAACTTTACACAAAATTTAAAAAAATACTTAAAGCCAAGAGCAGTTATTAAATTTGAAAAAATTGATGAATTGCAAAAAAAACAACAAACTTTAGAAGACCACATTTTTAAAGTTTTAGATTTAAAAGATTTAATTAAAGATAAATCTTGGGCTAAAGAATGTGATAATAAAATTGCAAAATTATCAAAAGAAATTGTTGATATTGAATTTATATTAACAATGATTGATAACGGTAAATTGCTAGTAAGACAATATATTGGTAATTCAAAAGAAGTAGAATACACGGAGACTAAATAATGTTTAAAGCATTTAGAGTAAAATGGCATCCAGAAAAAGCTAAAGAGGGGGGCGCAAAAGCCTCCCTACATTGGTATTATTTAACACCGGAATATTGCTACGATGATTATGACAAAAGAAGCCCTTTAGACAGTATTTGTGTAAGGGTAAGTGATAATGCTTTTGAACTTGGCGCACTTGCTAGGGTGTTAAATGGCTATGCTGAAGATGTTGATATTTATAAATATCATAATTCTGTAGCTAGGCAAATTAAAGCCGGTGTACCAAACATTATGTTAAAACATAATGGCGTGAGCGCTCCACCATCTGTAATTTACAAATATACAAATCAAGTATTTGGAAGACCAGCATTAGAAAATGAATGTTTTGCCGGTGGATTACATTATTACAGTGGTTGGGTAATATAAAAAAAAGCGTGGCTCAAGAAAGGAAATAACAGAGCCACGCTACAACTTAAACCCAACGAAGTTGGAAAATACTCCGTTAATTTGCAAAGTAAATTGTTTTTGTTTGTTATACAAGTTTTTTTTATTTCTTTCTTTTGTTTATCATTTGTAAACCTTGTTTGCCAAACCTATAACCAAAGCTACTTCCAATAATAATATATAACATATTTGAAAACCAATGAGGGGTCGATTCTTCTAAAAATATAAACCCTTCTTTTACATACGGTTGTGAAAATGGCAAAAACGAAGCTATTAATATTGCCCCAAAAATTATTGACCAAAATTCATCTTTCCAGCTTTCGCCCATTTGATTTGTAAGCGCTTGCTCATTAAGAAAACTAGATGTAGCTTCTGTCTCGTAAACTTTCGCTTCGGCTCTAGCTTTAGCCACTTTAACTTCTGTTTCAGCTTTCGCTTTATCAACTCGACCTTGTAACCATGTTCCAGCGAGGCTACTTATAGGTCCTATTATGCTCCCTAACATATTATTCTCCTATTTTGGTGGGGGGATTTATCTGCAAAAAAAATTTTATTACATTGTAAATAACAATAATCAAAGATTAAGTGTTAAATAAAACAGACACCCCCCAAAATGGTGAGGGATATAAAATGACACCCATCAAACATACCCCTCATAGTTAACCCTTTATTTTTTTTGTTATCCATAAAAATAAAGCATATACTGCCAAACCATAAACGGTTGCTATTCCAATATCAACTAAATGTTCACGCATATGATATATAAACTGTATTCCAGCTTCAACATCACTTCCACCTTCACCAAAATTAATTGTTTTGGTTAGGTTTTCTACATCACTTATTGTTTGTTCCATCATTTACTTTTCCCTTTTAAGTATTTAGGGTCTTCATTGTCCTTCTTTTTGAGGTACGCAATAAGTCGTAACATAAACTTTGGAAAACGCAGTTTGCTGGTGCGTGTTTTGTGCTTTACCATTTTACCTTATGTGACCAGTATCTTGCAGACATTTTGCTTGGGTTGGGGTCTTGAGCATTATGGCGAGCATAATAAGAACGCTTTCTTGCTTTATCCCTTTTGCTAGTTGGATTTTTACCAGCACCTTTTACGCCTTGTTGACCAAAACGTATCAATTTTACTTTACTTCCCACTTTTGCCAAAACAGCATGGCTTTTAGTTTTGTGTCGTGGTGTTCTTTTAGGCTTGTTATAACCCCTAAATGTTTCCCCATATGCTGTAATCATTTCTTTCTCTTCTTTCTAGCAAAGGTTTTTACATTTGTAGGCTTACCACCAACGCCCTGTGCTTTTGCCCTTTTTCTTCTTACTGCGCTTTTAATTTGCGCTGGTGTCATTCTATTTGCAGTAGCCAGTGGCACACATTTAGGATATTTTCTTTTACTGCCGGTTGCTCTGCCACATGGCTGAAACTTGCCATTTTTTTTAGGTGCGCCAATATCAACCCAGCCTTGTTTAAACCATGTTTTTAAACTCATTAGCCCATCCTATATTTGCCACCACGCTTTTTATATGTACGCACTAAATATGCGTTTGCATAAGCGCTTGGATAAACTTTAAATTTGCGTTTTGTTTCTGCCTTTACCCTTGCATATAATGCTTTGTTTGTTGGTATTGGTTTTTTCTTTGTAGCCATAAAACACCTATTTAAGTTTTTCTAAAATTCTATCTATTTTTTCTTCTAACCTATTAATTGCTTGTGTTACGTCATCTCTTTTTGCGTAATCTTCTCTTGTTTTATTCAAAAGTATATCGATTCTCTTCACCTCAGATTGTAACGATCTAAATACAAAAATTGCTGGCGCTATTACTAAAGTTAATAAAACATTCCAAAATAAAAAAGGGTCAACTGTCACAAAATGCCCCTTCTTTGTTTAAGTATTGTTAAATTTTTTTCTTTTGTACCACCATCATATTTCCAAGCATAACCTCTTTCTACCATTTCTTTATTTAAATTTATTTCGCCAATAATAAACCAACCAAGCATTCTTCCGTATTTACCATCTTTTTCAGTTTTAACTTTTAAATTATAACCAATACTATCGTTTAAACGCCTTTCTAAAAAATCTTTTGCATCTAAACCTAATTCTTTTTCTTCTAAGTTTTTTGTTCGGCTTTCTGGTGTATCTATACCAGCAAGCCTTACTCTTTCTTTTTTAGTTAAAGAAAAACCTAGATCAATAACAATATCTACTGTATCGCCATCAACAACTTTTTTAATTTCTTTTACAGCATACTCATACATTATAAAATATTGTTCTCCCCACTACAGCAATCGTGTACAACACTTTTACATTTTTCACATTGCAGATGTCCATGAACTGAAACAAAAATAGTTTTTGTTAAACAGCGTTTGCAAAATTCTTTATAATTTTCTTCATTAATAATGCCGGCATAAAGCAATTTGCCAAACTGTTCATTTTCATCTTCGTAATTCATTTGCCCATTAGCCATTCAAAAAATGGTTTTCTTTTAACTTTATCTCTAAATGATAAAATAAAATCAAATATATTTAATTTTTTTTTGGCTGTTGTTTCTTTTTTTGGTCTTCCTCTTTTTTGTTTTTGCATATTTCAACTCCATTTCTAGGTCTGTTAATCCAACTTACTTCTTTTTTATTCCAAAATGAATATGTTTTATAAATTTTTTGCATTCATTGCCCTTTCTTTTTAGGTAATGTTTTTGGTACACAATATGCTTTTACCCAAATTCTGCTATCCCCAGCCAGTGATGGGTCAAGGTTTTGCGCCCTAATTTTCTGTGCGATTTTAAGGCACGAGTCTAAATCGCTAAAATAAACGGATTCTTGCACCGTACCAGATAAAAATACAACTAATAGCCATGTCATTAATTACCATTTTTCCTTTGCCATGCACTTGTTGCCATAAATGTTGCTAAAATGCCCATATTAGCCACGACAAACGTGCTAATTAGTGAAGTGGTTAGTGTTACCCTCTCGTTTGGTATTAGGGGCGTTAAAACTAATATAACAAGGAATATAACACTAATCATGCTTACCCACGCCATTTTGCGTATTTGGTCATCTTTTGCATCATTGTTTTCCAGCCTTGTTAGTTTTTCAGCCATTTGGAACTCTGCATCTGAAACTACACCGTCTCCATCAACATCTAAATCGTTATATTTTGATTTTGGTTCTAATTTTTTACTCATTGTTCAGCCCTTTTTAACCAACCTTTTAAAAACTTTTTAAGTTTTGGGTTTTTTTCTGCAATTTGTTCATAAAAACCAGCGTGTCTTTTTCTTAATTTAGTTAAATATTTTTCAGTATCTATGCCATTTATTGCGCCACGACTTTTTGTGCCAAGTATGCCATCTGCTTGTAAATAAATATTACCACAATCATGACAAGCCCTTTGTGCAAGTTTATGCGCTTGCCTTGCGCCCATATTTACAGCCATATCAAATAGTTTGCCGGCAACATCAATATTATCTATTTGATCGTAATTGCCTCTTTTCCAGAAATATTTATGGTAAATTTCTTTTGCTTTTACTTCTTTAAGCGCTTTCATATCTTCTTTATCAATATCGCCATCACCATCTAAATCAAGTTCAATTCCTTCAGCTTTAACAAAACGCAGTGAAATTCCCCAATTTGTTGCGCCACCACTGTCATCTTTGTCGTTTACATAGCCACCTTCGTGTTTTTTTGTTTTTTTCCAAGCTAACTCAAAACTTTCACTAAACATAAACCCTCCTATAAACCACTTTGGTATAATTTTTTTAAAAATTCTTTTTTACCAGCTTTTCTTGCATATAATAAATATAAAGATTGCCAGTTTTCTAATATTTCGTCACCAACACCATCAGTTGGAACTAATTTTCTTGTAGCTACAATCTTATTATTTTCCACAAGAACACAAATAAACTCATCGCTGTCATCTTTTAATTCTAAACCAAATTCATTTTTTGATACAGTAGAACTTGCTCTAATTATATAATGTTTATAATCTTTTGCTTTTGTTAAAAATTCTTTGCCATCTTCTTCATAATGTATTGATTGCGCTACTATAAGCGCATCATTATGACACCAACTTGGGTTATCTTCCCAAAACCCATTTAATACAAATAAATATGATTTTTTGCTTTCTAAAGCTAATAATCTGTTAACTGTAACAGTATGTTCATTTACAAAATTCTTGTAGTCAATTCTATTTAAACAACCATAAATTACTTCTTCTTTTAAATATTCATCAGTAAATTTATCAGATATCAAAGTATATTCTGGGAAACCCCAACCAAAAACCGTTTTTAAATAATCTATTTGATCGTTATATTCATCATCAGCTACATAACTATTTACAGTTGTGCCATTTGCTAAATAAGTAATATAAGCCATTAGTTATACAATCCACTGTCTGCAATAATACAAGTATTTTGTGCATTATTAATGTTAGCATCATTCCAAGGGTGTTTTCCATCGCCTTGTGCCGAACTATCTGGTGATAAACCATCTATGCCAAAAAAACTACTATTTAATGACCTTGAGTGATAACAAGCGTGTTCTCTAGTAATCCAACCAGCCCTTAAATTAGTTGCACTATCTCTTTTTAATGCGCACCTATAAAATGCCCAATATGTTGACCTCCAATTATATTGCCTTTTAACACCAACGCAATTACCTTTTACCTCAACTCCATCACATTCTTCTTCAATTTCTGTAATTGATTGTTCATGGTGTCTTTGTGATAAACTACTAAAAAAGAACATTGGTTCTGTTGGTTGTGTTGATGTTACATGGTCAGAAGTTACATTTGGTAAAAAATTGCTTGAATGATTTGAACTACAATTTCTTGCAGATAAACCACTAGCAAGGGCATTGCTTGCATTAAGTGGGTGCGTTATATTTACTGTTGAATGTATTTGCAATGGTCGCATACGGCTGTCAAAACTTACATCGCCATTGCTATTTTTAACTTGAAAACCATAACTGCCACTTGCACTTATTGCAGTTGGGTCAGCAAAAACATATAAATTTGGTGATTGTGCATCAGTATAACTTCCAGTTGGATTATTACCACTTGAACCAGTTGTTGTCGTTACTTGGTTTTGCACTCTAAATATTCTGTATTGTCGTACTAATAATGCTGAGTTTGTTGGGTTAGTTCCGGGAACAAAGCGACCATAATCTGGTGTTGAAGTTCCACTAGCGCCAACAAGTCCATTGTTTGAAGTATCTAACATGGTATATGTATAACCATTTGCTGAAAGATTAGGTGATGAAGTAAAATTAAAATTACTTGTATTGTATGTAAAAGTTTGATTGCTTATTACAGAAGTTCCATTCCATATAATACTATATATACCATCATTTCCAGTAAAGCTCATAGGAATAACCCCATTACCAATAGATATCATACCATAATATGCTGTACTAGCATAACCACTGGTAGCAAAAATATTTGGCATTTGATTACCACTAAATCTTATTGTATTATTTTCATTATTAAAATAAGTACCACTAGATGGTTCTCTTACATTTGTTGTAGTTGTTGATGAACCTTGTGTGCTTCCAGTAGCGCCAGCATTAGGGAAACCACCACTAGATAAAATTTCAACTTGCCAAGTATTACCACTGACATTTTTTGCCCCTGTCATGCAATAAAATCTATCAGTAAATGGCATTGTAAAAAAAGGAACTGGTGTTGATGAACAAGTAAATTGATAAGTAAACTTACTTAAACCACCAAATGTTGTATAAGGTACTGAAATAGATGTTGGTGTTGTAATTTTTTGTTTTAAATGTAAGTTTTTCATTACATCAGAAATTAAAACTTCACCACTGTTATTTCTTGCTAAAAAACCGTAACTCATTTAGCCAGCACCAAAATTAAACACGCTTGCGATTTTTGCGTAATTGTACCACTTACAGAATTAGTTGTTGATGTATCTGTGCCAGTAACGGTTACTGTTGTGCCACTTATATTTATTGTAGGTATTAATGGCTGTTCATCATCTGGCAATGTTGTATCTGTAAATAAAATTGCCACCCTTAAAGTTACACCACTTGGCAAATAACTATAATTTTTGGTTGTTGTAGAAGTATCGCCTTCTGCTTTTGTAAAATACTCAACTTGCGACCAAGTTTGTGAAGTAACAGAATAAATACTTTGCCCAAGAGCGCTTTTAATATCTAATCCATAAGCCATTAGCTTAAATTACCAATTCTAACCCTTTCATTTCCACTACTGTCAAATACTTTTATTTTATCAGTTTCTACAACTAGCCTTGCGCCAGATGTTGCGCTTTGTAATGTTCCAATAGTTGCAGAAATAGAAGATAAATCACCAACGAATATTTCATCAGCAGTAACACAATCTGCTGATAAATGGGCTGTTACTATTGCATCATTTCCAATTAAACTACTACTGTTACTACTTGTTATTTGGTTTACAGTACCAAATGCACCTAACTGCGCCACGCCACCAGAAACAATACTTGTGCCACTTGAATTAGTTACATCTATGCCACCGGTTGCTGGGGTTGCTGTAATGCCATCAGCATTATTTGGAAAGAATGCACTGTTATTTCCAGAAAAATCAGTTGACCTTATCCAAAATCTTTGTTGTGTGCCGGCTGTTAAATTATTTCTTGTTATTTTCATAACTTTACCGGCAGAACCAGCTACACTAAAATTAATTGTGGCATTGCCACCAGAATTTGGATTGCCAGTGCCAGTTCTCATTACAAATTCTGCACCTCTAAAATCGCTTTCTGTGGGGTTTGTAAAGGTTAATTCAACTGCTTCTCCTATTCCACTAGCCGTAAGTGCAGAATAGGCGCTAGGCGCTGTTACATCGCCAGCAAGCGTTACATTTGAACTGGTTGCATATGCACTTCTTCTACCTAACACGCTTACAGAACGCACCCTTGCCCTGTAAGTTCTGCCCACTATTAGCCCACTATAATCAACCCTTGTAACATTACTGCCCACTACGGCTGTATATGCAGTTAAAAATGAACCACTTAATAAAACTTGTAATTCAACTTCATAATTACCAACAAAAGCATCTGTTGCGCTTGTAAATGTAGTTTTGGCACTTACCAGCAAAGTTCCGTCATCATTTATATCCGGTGTTTCTGTAACTGTTACACTTGTGGGTGGTTGTACCGTTGCTGGGTCTGGTAAACTTGTATTTGGCGCAATATCAATACCAAAACTATTCCCAAAATTCCAGCTATAAATGGCATCTGCATACTCAACTAATTCTAAATCAACACCACCATTTGGTGTCATTTTCCAGCCAGTAACCATAAATTCTTTACCATTAAATATGGTTTCGTTACTAAAAGCACCATCTCGGTCTAAACTTAACGTAACTTTATCATTAACAGAAACTGGAAAAGCATTAAGGTTACATGGCAATGTTAGGCTTAAACTTTGCCTATTTCTTTCAACCATGATTTTTGCAAGCCTTTGCGCTCTAATATTATTTTTTACAAATTGAAAATTTACATCCCCATAAAGCGCTTCGCCATCTTCACTTTCATATGTGCTATCTCTGTATGGTGAAAAATCTGTTGAAAGATAAAAATTATCTTCATCTAAAAATGTACCCCTTACAGCGTTTATACGGTTATTTTTACCACCATCAGTTTGTATTGTAACATTATCCCTTAAATGTGTTTCATTTAATGTATGAGATCGTGAATTAGCAATAGCAACACCAACTTGTAACTCATATTTACCTTGCGTATAAGCAATGCTACCAGCACAACAAACAAGCATAGACTCCATTATACTTACCGGTGATTGATCTAACGGTATCATACCATCCATAGTATATCGTTTTTGTGTATCACCATTGCTGTTTATAGTTACATTTGCATCACAACTGTTTGCCATTTCAGCAAACCTAGTGTCATTCATTTCACTGTTTAATGCACCTAAACCATAAGTATTTATTAAAAAATCTCTTATGCACAAAGATGGGTTTCTTGAGTAAGCCCAAGTAGAACTTGTTGCATATCTATGCGAGCCACTTCCACCATTTGTGCTATCTAATCTTGGGTCGTAAACCTTTCTGCCCTCTACAATGCAACTTATGTTTGGTATTTGTGGCAATTTATCTTGGTCATATTCTAACCTAATATAAATATAACCTACGCCCCTTAATCTGTGGCTTGTTGTCCATTCAGATACTTCACTTACCAAATCGGCATCTGCACTTTGGCTATCACTGCCTAAATGTTTTTTTACCCTTACTAAATTTTCATATTTATTACCACTGCCGGCAACAAATCTTGCATGGCTACTGCTATCAGAACCATCTTGTGTTAAACTTAAATCAGTTTCATCAATAAAAACATTTGTAATTGAATTTAGTTCACCTTGTCCTAACGCAACCACAAGATGTAAATATTTGTTTCCAGTACCACTAACACCGGCAAAAGCAACAACGCCACTTACTTTTGTTTTTCCATAAATTAACCTTCGTGGCATATCTGAACGAAACTGCATTTTAGTTTCTAAACCTTGTTCAGAAATTAAATCATTTATTCCTTTCATTTGCCTTTTTGCCATCTGCCTTGCAGAATGAACACTTATGGCTGTACCAACAACGTAAACACCGGCTTGTACCATTGCTATACCGGTGGCGCTTGTAATGTTTAATGCTGATGCTACTGCTAATCCAATTTGTTCCATTTATACTTCCCAAGCCACCTTTATTTCGGTTCTATCTAAATGCACTATACCATCTTTGTGCAAATAAGTAGCAGTTCCGTCATCTGACATTACACCTAACATTTCTTCTTTTTTGTTATTGTATTTACCAACAATATCACCGTGCTTTGCGAAAGCGCTATGTATTTTTTTAATTTTCATTTTTTTTGCTAATTTATTAGCACTACCAAAAACAGTACCATCAGCATATTCTGTTACTTTTTTGTAAGCGCCTTTTTTATCTTTATGGTCTAATAAAAAGTTTTCTTCTTTTAATTTTTTTTGTAAATCAATACCAGTTATTACTAAATAAGCACCAATAACAAAAGCAACGCAATCATTTGCGCCAAATTTAAAATTTCTATTTTCATGCTGTTCAATATATTTTTTTAGATTATCTTCCCAGCCATCTAACCTTTGCATTACTCTGGTGGTGTCCTTCCCCAATAAATAGTTTTTTCTATTGTTTGGTTTAAAAATTCAAACCCTTTATCCCCAGCAAATAATTCTTGTTGTT
Organism: uncultured Flavobacteriales bacterium; assembly: GCA_964004705.1. Taxonomy (GTDB): domain Bacteria; phylum Bacteroidota; class Bacteroidia; order Flavobacteriales; family UBA7312; genus UBA8444. Next base: position 45,458 of record CAXFOQ010000003.1, read on the forward strand.
CTTCATTTGTATAACGCCCAAAGCGTGTTCTTTCCCAATCTTGTAAACGGCTTATTACTTTTAAGCTAATTGTGCAAGTTTCCCCAACCGTTACTTGTACACTATCCATAATACCACTGAATATTGTTACTGGCTCGCCAACAATAGCATCATTACTATCTAAAAAAGCAACCAAAATAATAGCACTTCTATTTCTATAGTTTTGGTTTAAACTTTCACTCATTAATGTTGTATCTAAACCGGTAAGAGTTAAATTAATTTGATGTGCGCTTACATCTGTATTTTCTTCAACTTCTGATATTGCGCCAATTTTACCAACGCCTAAATAAGTATTGCTATCATAAACAATGCTTTGTGCTGTAGAATTTGCATAAAAAGTTCCACTCGCAAAATTACATTGAACCATATTTATCATGGTTACTTGTTCGTCATCTACCTTTGCTAAAGTATTAGTATTAATAGTTCTTGTCATGCAAAAGCCTCAATAAATGTAAATGAAATTGTACCTATTAACGGTGGCGCAACATTCCATGCACTTTGGTCTTCTTCTAGCCTTACAATGCAAGTTAAATCAGTATTGCCTAAACCATTAGCGCTTGTTGTTCTGTAAGATACAACAGCATTATCTGCTGGGCTTGTTCTAATGTTGGGCGAAATATTTAATGTTGATTTTCCAACACTATCGCTATTTGCGTCAGCCGTTATCATTTTTAATTCACGCCCAGCCGTTGTGTCGTAAGCAATATAATCACCAGCCCTAAAAATATTACTTGTGCTTGTTGGGAAACCATCTACTATTATTGTTGCTCCAGTTTGTGATGCACCTCTAATGCGCAACGTATTGGAACTTGCTGACATTGCACCTCTAGGCTCAACACCACCAAAATCACCAAAATAAAATCTTCCGTGCATACCTTCTAGGCTTGTAATAAAACTTGCAAGTGTTCGCCAATCACTTTCAATTAAATCTGTAAAACTAGCTTTGCCATACCACGATGCAGACGGCATTCTTAAAGTTTGTGTACTGGAAGATAATGGGCTTTTAAAAACTTGTGTATTACTTTGTAAACCAAATTGTATGCTACTTGGAACTAAATTTGCTGGAAAATCTTTTGTTGTCATGCCCTTCTCCCAGTAGCTTTTGCAAACCTACCACCTTGTTCAATACTACCAAAAACCATTTTAAATGTTTCTTGTTTAATATTTTCTGCCATCATTTCTAACTGGGCTACAGCACTTCTATCTGCACCTCTAAAATCATAATTATTTACAATAGTTGAACCACCGGCATTTGGTACAATTCTTCCAGATTGATTTGGCACGAATATTTCTGCACCTCTTTCACCTACTAAATATGGGCTACCTCTACTTACTGCACCACCATACGCCATAGGTGGTAAGCCAACACCTCCAGCACCGGCAACAGAAGATGCACCACCACCACCAACACTACCACCACCACCAAAGCCTCCTAAGAAACTCATTAAATTGGGGCTAAATGATTTGTAAGCAGAAATAACAGCCATTCTAGCGCTTATTTGTGCAAAATATATTAGTATATCTTGAGCAAAGGCTTTCATATTTATTTTGCCATTTTTAACAAGTTGTTCTATTGCATTATCCATAGCGCCAAAAGAACGCTTAACTGCATCTTCACCAATTTTTGCAAAATCAACAACATTTTTACTTAAATTTTCAAATCCTTTTTCTACACCACTAAAAAATTTTTCAAATGGTGTTTGTTCTTTTCCTTCGCTTTCTATTTTACCAGTAGTAAAAAAACTACCAGAAATCTTTTCAAGTTCTTTTCTTTGTTTTTCTAAACCATTAATAAATCTTCTCATTCTAAATTCAAAACTGTCTCCACCACCTATAATAGCTCGATTTCTTGGTGTAATATTTTCCATCATACCCAATCTACTACCTATTTCTTCTGGTTTTAAACCGGCTTCTCTTAATACTTGATCTGAAAATTCATTAATCATATCTTGTGTAAATTGACCAACTTTTATATTTCTTATACCTTTTGCTACGGCTGGAAATCTACTTTCAATTTGTACTGCCAATTTTTCCAAAAGAGCATCTACTATACCAGTTGCTAAAGCTAAATAAATGCCACCTCTTAAACCTCTTTTACCAAATAATATAAAACCTATAAGACCTAATTCACCTATTGTACCACCAGCAAAATCATTTAACTTATTTACACCAGAAACAACCATATTAAAGAAAAATTTAAATTCGTCAGATAATTTAACTAACCTATCTAATGCCATTGCTCCACCGATAAGAAAATCACCAAAAAAATTCATAAAACCACCAGATTTTATAAATTTTGTAATTCCATCAGTTAAGTTTACTAAAACACCAATTAACCCAGCTTCACCTATCGCAATTTTTACTTTATCTATAGCATTAAAAAATCTGTTAAATTCAGCAGTTGCACTTTTTGACGCTACTTCTGCTGGTTCTTTAAATTTTTCCATTAACAAATTACCAAGTTTTGGCAATAAATCACTTGCTAAAACTTCGCCATTATCAAGCATTTTATTTAATTGTTTTGTTGTAACGCCCAACGCTTCTGCTGACATTGCAAAAGCGCCCGGAAGTCTCTCACCTAATTGCCCTCTTAATTCTTCAGCTTGAACATTGCCTTTTGAAATCATTTGTTGCAATGCCCTTAAAGAACCACTCATATCATCGGTGCTTAACTTCATTGCGCCACCGGCAGTTACAACAGCTTCAAATATTTTATTTGTTGTATCTGCATCCATACCGGCAGTTCTAGATGCAATAGAAAAGTTTTTAAAACCTTCGGCAGTTGCCAAAAAGTTTACGCCAAGCCTATCAGACATAGCTTCTAATGTTTGTAATGTTTTATTTGTTTGTACACTACTACCAGAAACAGCCGTTAAAGCCGTTCTTAAACGGTCTAGGCGCAAACTTGTTTGCACTACTGCACCAGCACCCAAAGCCAAGCCAACACCGGCTAGAGCGCCTTGTAAGCCGAATATAGCGCTAGTTACACTTCTAAATGATCCTTGTATTCTGTTTACTTGGTTTGTAACGGCTCTGCTTGTGGTAGCCATTGCAGTACGAAAAGCGCCAAGTTGTTGCCTAGCACCTCTTGTATTTACTGCTATATTTAATCTTGCTAGGTCTGCCATTACTTGCCCTTGTTTGATGCATTTGAAATTTTTATGTATTCAATATCTAGTTGTGATATTATAAATATAAAATCCTCTACATCTGTTACTTTATGCAATTCTACATATGCTTTTATATCACTAAACGGTATAGGCGAAACAGCCATTCCTACTTGCCTATGATTGTTTAAATCAACAAATGCTTCTGCATAAATTTGTTGAAAATATGTAAGCGTGATTGCGTCTTTTACAAATGGCTTCTCATGCACATCTTTTACGGTTGCCACAAGTTTTTCATATTTATCTCCCCAAGATAATTGCCAACGCAACCACGCTATTAGTTTTTTAAATCAAGTTCGTTTTGCTCCGTTTTGTAATTTGCAACATCTGTTGAATAATTTGTAATTAAATCTCTAAACTCTTCAGCACCTTCCATGCTTAATATTTCAACACATTTTTCACGACTATATTGAATTTCTTTTCCATTCAAAAGTAATCCTTTCCAGCCAAGCAAAATGTGGTCAGCCATACATTCAACCATAATTTCAACTTCTTTTTTTGCTGAAAGAGTTCCATTTTCATATGCTCTTCTGTATGGTTGTAATCTTTTTTTAAAAGCTGTTTGAAAACCTTTATTGCCTAATTTTGCAATTAAAAATGATGTTGTTTCATCATGTTCAACCCAAACCCCATTATTAGCGAGGTCTGGGTTATATTTTAAATCATTTATATCCATATTACCTATGCTCTAGTTATTTTCAAAGTACACGCTTCTGATGTATCATACTTTGCAATAAACTCCAAATCAGACATTACATCTGAATTAGTTGAGCCGGCTGTTACAGTGCCAGTTGTATATTCAATTTTAGGTAATAAGAAAGTGTAACTGTTAGAACCATCGTTTAACGTAATTGACAAAGCGCTGTCAGTACCATTAACAAATTTTTCATATAAAGTACCACTAGAAAAATAAGCCGACATAGAACCGGTTACACTAAATTGTCCAAGCCCTATACCAGTTGCGCCTAAATTACCAATTTCGTTTTGCGCTCTTAAATTGTTATCTATTGTAAGGCTTAAACTCATAACGCTTTCAGAAATGCCACTGCCACCTTCTAAAATTTGTGTAACATTATTAACTGCGTTAAATGGTTGCGCTGTTGTGGTTGCATCTATTGAACTGTCAACAGCCGAAGTTGATACTGTCATATTTTTACCTAAAACAGTAAAGCTACCGGTTACTATTTCGCCAGCACTTATATTAAGCCCCATAGAACCTATTCTACAGCCCTTAAATACATGAAATTTATCTGTACTGCCAAGTTCAAACTTTTTTTCCAAGCTAAAACTTTTTAATGTACTGCCATTTTTTAGTACGTTTGTGCTGTAAGTTGACATCATTAGACCCTCTAATAATGTATCATAAGTTCCATAACTTAATTCAAAATTTAAATCACCAGATACACTTGCGTTTGTTCTTATAATATCTTGAACATTACGGTCAGCCCTTATTTCTTCGCTTTGCGTATTTTCAATATTAAAAGCTAAACTTTCGCCAGTAAATCTTGTAAATGTCATGCCGTTTGTTGGTGTTACACCGAATGTGGACTCTGCCACAACAGCAATCGAGGTTTGGTTTGTATCGCCCATATTCGCTCCTATTAGCTATAAGTGACATCTCTTTGAAAAGGGATATCTAGGTTAGTTTGTAATATGCCTTCACTTACCCCAACTCTTGTTATTGTAGGTGTTCGACATAAGATTGTTCCACTGCTCCCAGCAGAGAATTGCACGGCTCTGAAAATAGTAGCTAAACTATCGGCATAACTTCGTGCTGTATTAGTGCCAGTATCAGCCGGCACGAATATCTGTATAATTATATTACCAATATGCCTGTGTTTATCAGTTGTAGCGCTTCCACTCATATCTATTTGTTCAGCACTACCATTTAAAATAAACATGGCAATATAAGTATTATTATCCGGTTTTTTAAAAGGTACGTTTTCAAACTGTATTGTTGTTGTTGTCCAGTTGCTACTTAACCGGCTTTCTATTGCTTTTCTTTCATCTGCAAAAGTCATTTTAAATTGTCAACGCTTTTAACTGCGCTTGTACCTCATTTATTGTTAAACTTACCATGCCATTTGGCGCTTGTTGACTTGAACCTTTATCAAGTTCATTAATATAATCAACATTATTTGTTATATAAATAACATCACCTTTACCGGTAATTCTGCCAACACTGCCTTTTGCATTTGCGCCATGCACTACATTTTCACTTGCTGTGCTTAAATTAACAACTTCTTCAGTTAAATTCCAACTTGCTCTTGCTCTACCAGTATCAACTGGTGTTTTTTTTGTTACACCGTTCCATATTTCAAACCCAACTTTTCTAGCAACTATATCTAAATTTAATTGCGTTTTTTTGCTAAACTTTGCCAAATCTAAATTGAATTGTCTTACCGACATTACTTTGTAAGCCCTAAAGTATAAGTGGCAACACTTTGACCACTAAAGTTTTCTATAACTGAACCAACCACATAAACAACATTTAAAATTTTTACTATATCACCCTCTTCTGGTGCTTGATCAAAAGTTCTTGACGCTACCGTTATAGTTTTTGCAAGATTAACCAGCCCAGTATCATTTTGTGTTCTGTTACTTGTTTCAATAATGCATTTTATATTTAAATTTTTATCACTTGCAGTAACTGCACCAGTGGTTGCATTATAAGTAGAAAATTTTTTGTGCGTAAATTTTGCTGTTGTGCCAAAAGTTTTTATAAACTTATCAGCTACCGGCAATAACGCTTTATCTAATGCTGTTCCACCTATTGCTGGCATTACTTGCTTGCCTTGTCTTTTATAGCTTTTGGTTGCAACGCATCTAACCTTTCTTCCAATTCTTTATTTTTTGCCATAGCCAATCTATAATCTGCACCTTTTTGTATTGCATCATTCATTGCTCTATCTCTTTGTTCTACTATTTCTTGTACAATCGCTTGATGTACTTTTTGGTCTATCTTTTGATTTTCCATTTTTACTCCTTAACTTGGTTTACTTGGAAAAGTTACTTTATCTAAATCAGATGATTTAGTAATATCTCTTAATTCTTGTCTGTATTTTCGCCATGCAGTTGCATCGCCACCATTATCAACTAAAGTATTTATTTTATGGTCAGCTTCTAATAACAGTGGTTCTCTTTCATTTCGTATTTCCATAAGTTTTAATTTTGAAGCATCGTCTATTGCTTGTTGCTCATCTTTTTTTCTTTGTTCAATTTCTGCATCAGTTAATTTTGTTCTAATGCCATCTACATTTTTATATAAAACTTCGCTCATTATAATTTAATTCCATAAACTGATATTGTTCCAGATGTTATATTGCCACTACTCATAAAGAATTGTATTTCATCAACTTTGGCTGAAGAATTTTCAAAACCAGCTTGAAACATCTCTAAACCATAAGTAACATAAGCATTTGTAGCACTTCTCATAAATTGGTCTATATTTGTTATAGCTTTTACTGAGGTTGTACTTCTTAAATTGTGAAAACGATAATGACCATTAAAGTAATCAGTGGAAGCATTGCCTAATCTAGTATTTGAATTATTGCCACTATTTAAATGAATACTGTCATCTACAACATCATAAAATAACGCACCAGAAAGAGAAGCACCATGTGTCATATATTTTTGTTTTAAAAAGTAATTATAATTCATTCCAGTATCTACACCAGTTGTACCTTCAACTCCCATTCTAACTTCCAACATTGTGCTATCAGTTGCTGGTTTTAATTGATTAATTACTACATCATAAATATCAAAATCATCAGTTATTGAACTACTACCAATAGAAACAGTTGCATCATTACTTGCTGTAATTTTAGTAATAAATTTACCAACAGCTATATCATCTCCAACTTTTGCATTTGTAACTGCGTCATCAGCAACCTTTGCTGTGGTAATATTAGCATCTGTTATTTTAGCAGTAGTTATAGCTGTATCGGCAATCTTTGCTGTAGTAATGTTAGCATCTGTAATACTTGCAGTTGTTATTTTAGATAGTGCCATTATCTATTCTCTTCTATTGCTTTCTTATATGCTTCTTTAACATCATCAGTCCATAGCGCTTCAGCCATTGCTTTTACTTTAGCTTCTTCATTAGACAAATCAGTTGGTGTATGTTCCCAACTTCCATCAGCTAATTTATTGCTTTCAAAAGGTTCTAAAGATGCCCTATGAAATGAATTACTAACAACTTTTTTTGAACCATCTGCTTGTTCTTCGCTAACCCTTATAGAAGTTCTAATTGATATACTCCAACTTCCATAAACTTCCATTCTGTCTATTATATTCTCTTTTGTTAAATCACCTTCTGCCATTTTTTTCTCCTAAATTGAACCTATATGATAACACCCAGCTATTTTCCATCTGTGGTCTACAAAACTCACTTGACTTGCTGGTAAATCTCTCCAAACACCTTGAGCCGGCATTTGTAAAAAACTAATTGCCGTTCCATATTGTTGACAACCAATAAATGGTCGTGTACTATCTGATACTCTTCTATAAAAATATTGACCACCATTCAAAGTACAACCAGTATTTCCACTAAACGGAAGGTTTTGAATTGTTACTGCATTTCCAGTTGAACCAGATACACTATTACCACTATCTAAGTTTATATCAATAAAGACCATATCTCCAATTCGTGTATAATGACCAGAACCATAAGCATTACCAGCACCTTGATAAGAGAATGTACAACCACTAGCAGTTGGTTTTGGAGAAAACGTACCATGCTCATAATATTGTAAAACTTCATTTTCAGATGTTGGGTTTGCAGTTCCGTCACCAGTAGGAACATTGTTAGTGCCACTTTGTGCAGAAAAATCTATTCCCTTACCACTTGTTCCTATAACAAGGTTGCCAGTTTTAACATTTACATCACCATCTGCTTCTATTTCTAGTCTTGTTGCAGTACCAGAACCACCATTAAACATATGTTTACCAGCAGTTTCATAATTCGTATATTGTATGTCATCTTCAAATACAGATATTCTACAACCATCTGTGCTGTTTGTTACTCCAGTAGCATTATTTTGAAATTGAATACCAGCTTCAGCAGAACTATAAATTGTAAGTTTTTGATGTAATTCATTAGCAGTATTAGTGCCAATACCAACTTTGTCAGCAGACGTATCTACAAAAAAGTCTGTACCACCAACAGTTAAATCATTACTTGTAGCTATTGTACCAGTTGTACTAATTGCTACATCATCTGCGACCTTTGCAGTAGTTACTGCATCATCAGCTAATTTAGCAGTTGTTATAATATTATCGGTTAATTTTACTGTACCAATACTGCCATTAGTATAATGCTCAGTATTTATAGCATTGTCAGCAATTTTAGTACCATCAACAGCATCAGCACCTATTTTAGCCGTTGTAACGGCTGTGTCGGCTAATTTAGCAGTAGTTATACCACCATCTGCAACATCTGCTGTGGCTATTGTGCTATCTGTGTTTAATAAATCGCCTAAATTTCTTGTATTACCCATTATGCTTCCTCCAATGCTTTAACTTTAGCTTCTAATGTTTCTATTTTGGATATTGCTTCCTGTAATGCTTTTGTAAGATGAGCAACTATACTTGTAGTATTAATTGAAAGACCATCTGTACCTTCAATATCTTTTTCTTTATCTGGTGCAACATACTCTTCGCCCATTACATCATTAGGTAAAATCTTTTGAACCTCTTGAGCTATAAAACCACCAAGACCATTTCCTTTAGCTTCATCTTTCCAATCAAAGATAACTGGTCTTAATTGTTTTATAATTGATATACCTTCAGATACATCTTTAATATTTTCTTTTAATTTTTCATCAGAAGTATCATTAAAATCACCAGAAGCTACTCCATCAAGCAGTGTAAATTGATTAAAGAAACCATTATTAGAAGCATTTGGTGTATAAAATCTCATACCTCTACGAAATATTATTTCTCTACCATCGCCAGTAAAACCAGCATTTGCATTTACTCTTGGATTATAACCAAAACTAAAAGTTCCTTCAGATGCAGTATCATCTCTACCCATCATAAATGCTTCATAGCCAGTTGAGTAACCCCAATTTGTTCCAGTAATACATTGATGCAAACTTCCAGAACCACCTTTTATTCTAAATTCTGCTGGGTTATTTGTATCCCCAGTTCTTGTTATTTGCATTGCTGGTACACCAACACATTTAAATTCTATATTTCCACCAGATTGTGGCGCATCAATAAAAGGTGTTCCATCTGTTTCAACACCCAAAACAAGCATTTTTGAACCACCACTAGATGTTTCTTCAAGTTTTATTCTAGGTGTTGTATCATTAATATGAACTGTATCATTTGCAGTTGGCGCTCTATTAACACCTACATGACCAGTGCTACTATCCACCCTAAATCTTACAGTATTAGCTTGACCGTCTGTTATTGCTAACAATGGATAACCAGCACTTGCATTTAATGGTTCTTTTATTAAAACACCATACCCTGTAGCAGAAGTTGTGTTTTGAAATGTAGCTATGTAGTCTGTACCACTACCACTTACATCTAATGCAGTTGCTGGACTTGCAGTACCAATTCCTACCCTATTGTTACTGCTATCAACTTTTAATGTTGATGTATCTACAGTTAAATCACCACTTACTGTAGCAGAGCTTAATGTACCAACTGCTGTAATATTTGTTTGTGATGCTGTTTGGATTGTACCTTCTAAATTTGCAACTAATGTTCCAGTTGTCATATTTAAATTACCAGTGCTACTGGCATTTGATGTTGTTGTGCCTAATGCCCATTTATCTTCGGACTCGTCCCATATAAGTAATGCATCGTTGCCAGTAGAACCTCTTTCAACAATTATTCCAGCATCATTAGAGTTTGATGTTGCGCCATGATTTAACCCTAATAAATTATCTTTGACTACTGTGTTTGTTGTATCAACTAATGTGGTTGTTCCAGACGCAGTTAAATTGCCATTGACAGTTGCATTACCACTAAAAACAACATTGCCTGTAAAAGTGCCTCCGGTGCTTGCTGGTACGGTGTCTGCAAGTTGAACTACCTTATATGCTAAAATGACTAATTCAGCGCTTGTCGTTGCCCCAGTGCCTAATATGACACTTGTTCCATTACTTGCAGTAAATTCGCTTTCGTCTAGCCTCACACCGTTGTAAAATACGTCGATATCTTGCACTGTATATGCAAGGGTATTTGAATTAGCATCACTGCCGGAAAATGTTTGCTGACCATTTGTAGCTACAAATTTAAATCGTTGTACTCTTTTATAGCCGGTATATACATCAACAGATCGCCCTAAATATCTAATAACAATGGTATCACCATTTGGTACATTCTCTGTAAAGGTTATTGAGTTGCCACTTGCTGTATAGGCTTCTGTAGGTTCTTGCACCACATTTCCAACAGTAACAATAATGCTATCGCTGTCTGGAACATATTGATTAAGTGTAAATGTTGCTGTTGAACCATTTGCACTTGTAATTGTTTGGCTATCTAACGCACCAAAATTTGGGCTTGAACCTATATACATTAACTACTCCATAATTTAAAATCATCTGCATAAAAAGTTTCTATTTTATCTTTGTATGTAGACTTTAATATACCAAGTGCTTCTTCATCTTTATCATGTGTACTTTCATTCCAATCTTTTTCAATTAATTTATAAATATCATCTTGGTATTGATGGTCTTTAAATATTGCTTTTAATGATTTTTGAATGTCAGCATCAAATTTGATTGTCGTTCCAATAGTCTTATATTTATCTAACCAAGACTTTTGAGTTGTAAAATACTCATTAGGTGTACCATCTATTTGTGCAATGCCTTCTTTGATTTGGTCTGCTACATTAGTTTTGGTAAATATACCTTCACGATTATCCTCTGGTAATTTGTTTTTCTTATAAGCATAAGTACATTCTTTTATTGCTGACCAAAATCTTTCGTATGGTTCTCTGACTATAGCTATGTAATGTAAATCTGTATCTTCTTGTAAATAGTGATTTATCATTTGGCATAAAGTCACACCATTTTTTGGTATGCCAATTAACTTGTAATTTATTTTATCCATACTTTTCCTTACAAATTTGCTGTAATTGGTTGGTCTTCAAATCTAGCATTTAAAAACATTCCATGAAGTCGAATAGTGCAAGATGCTTGTAGCAACATTCCAGTTGTAACTCTGATTTGCACAATACCATTATTTGAACCAGCAGATTTTGATGTTGTAATATCTGTATTAAAATAAAAATTATCTGGTTATACACATGGTATGATCCAGGCAAGGAAGCAGACGCGGCTCAAATATTAATTGATCAAGGAGCAGACATCATTGTACAACACACTGACACTTATGCACCTTGTCAGGTTGCACAAAAGAATGGTGTAAAAGCATTTGGTCAAGCATCAAACCAATATGATTTTTGTCCTGAAGCACACCTCACAGCAATCATTGATGAATGGGGACCATACTATGTTGCAAGAGCCAAAGCATTGGCAGAAGGCAAGCTCGATCCAATGCCCACAAGCTTCCCTGAAGCTCCTTACAGCATTTCAGCTGTAGCTGGCTGATCACAGCAGATCAAAGCCTCACATCTGTGAGGCTCACCAACTCAATCGGAAACATGACAACTTCAACTCAAGCCCGATTCGGCTTCAGCAATCGTTGCGAAGAGCTGAACAAACAGCTGGCCATGTATCGCGCCTTTGGTGACATGGATGGGATGGCAGCCGTGACCCGCGAGCTGCAGATGGACGCCTACGCCTGCCCGGTAAAGATCTGACCAGGGTCGATCTGGGTAGATGGCACAAGAAAGTTTGAGACGGTCCTGTCACGGTGTCACCGGTTGTCACCGCTGGTGACAGGGCATATCGGCTGTGTTGCAGTCGTAAGCCCAATTGCGTTGTGCCTGAGCATCCGGCGCCGAGTAATCGGCTCAGGCGGGCGCGGCGGAACGTAGTGATAAGTCCTGATGGCGACCCACTGCGCATGCACCGTCGCCGTGTCGGGCTTGAAGTGACAGAGCTTCTGCTACTGCTGCTCGGAGTACAGCCACCCTTCAACGGATTTAGTCCAGG
>CAXFOQ010000004.1:0-54153 GCA_964004705.1 uncultured Flavobacteriales bacterium
AATCTGCTGGAAAATCAGGTTTTGCACATTTCTTTGAACATATGATGTTCCAAGGCTCAGAAAATGTTCCAGATGAAAAACATTTTAAAATTATTAATGATGCTGGTGGAACGATGAATGGAAATACTAGCTCAGACAGAACTGTTTATTTTCAAACTGTCCCATCAAACTATCTTGAAACCGCATTGTGGCTAGAGGCTGACCGTATGGGTTTTCTGTTAGATGCTGTTACTAGTGAAAAGTTTGAAAACCAAAGGGAGGTTGTTAAAAATGAAAAGTATCAAATGCAAGTTAGTAGGCAATATGGAATGAGTTACGAAATTCTTGGTCAAAGTCTTTATCCACCGTCACATCCATATAATTGGCCTGTAATTGGATATGTGGATGATTTATATAGAGCATCATTGGAAGATTTAAAAAATTTTTTTCTGAGGTGGTATGGACCAAATAATGCTATTTTAACAATAACGGGTGATGTTAATAGTGAAACTGTTATTCCTTTAGTGGAAAAATATTTTGGTTCAATACCAAGAGGTTCTGAGGTAAGGAAACTTAGTCCAATGGTACCTAGACTTTCAAGCGATATATATACGGGCTATACTGACAACGTTTATTTACCTATGACTGATATCGTTTTTCCAACAGTTCCGAATTATCATAGAGACGAGGCCGCTTTGGATATACTAGCATCTTTGATGGGAGATGGAAAAAATTCTATTTTTTATAAAAACTTTATTAAATCTGAAAAGGCTATTCAAGCTAGCGTAAGTCACCCATGCAGAGAGTTGTCAGGTGAGTTTCACTTCACGGTTTTAACCTTTCCAGACTGGCAAGAAGACCAAGGAGTTTATTTTAATAATATTGAGGCTGATATAAGAAACTCAATCGCTGATTGGGAAGAAAAGGGTTTTTCAGAAGAGGATTTAGAAATGGTTAAAACAAAAATAATTAGCCAAAATTATGATATGATAACTTCAATATCCTCAAAAGCTACTTTGATTTCCAGATGGGAATGGTTGGCTAGAGGTCGTTACAATGTTTCTTCAGAAATAAAAAGATATCAAGATGTAACAAAAGAAGATGTTATAAGAGTATTTAATAAATATATCAAAAACAGAAATGCTGTTATTAATCAAGTTAAGCCAAAAAGTCCTTTTGTTAAAGAATTAGATTCCATCATTAGTAAGAATCCTAATGCTGATTTAATTCTTGATCAGGACCCACAATATTCAAATTTAGTTTATGATAAGGCTAGCTCAGAATATGATATTTGCTGTAGAAAAGATCAACCTGAGGCAGGCAAACCCAGAACACCAAAAATCCCATCTTTTTATAAAGAAACATTTGGCAATGGACTAAAGACAATCTTTTCTGAAACAAACGAAGTTCCAAAAGTTTATATGAGATTAAAAATTAAAGGAGGAAAATTATTGGAAGATAAAAAGAAGGTTGGTGTGGCCAGTATTACTGCACAAATGATGAACGAAAGTACTTCTTTAAAATCTTCAGAAGAAATCAGCGTTGAAATGCAAAAATTAGGTGCAACTATTCAATTTTCCTCTGAAGACAATGAAACATTAGTATATTTTGAATGTTTAAGTGATAAATTAGATGAAAGTTTAAAAATCTTCGAAGAAAAATTACTTAATCCTGGCTTCAACAATGATGACTTCAAGAGATTAAAGAATACTAATTTAGAAGGTTTAGAGTCAATGAAAAAAAACTCGCAATTCCTTGCTAGATCAAGCTTTTCAAATGTACTTTATGGTGACACTCCATTTGGCAGAGAAATGAATAAAAAAACTATAAAAAAAATCAAGCTTAAAGATGTTCAAGAGTTTTATGATTTTTATTCGCCAAATTTAAGCGAGTTAATAATAGTTGGAAATGTTAAAAAAGATGTTATTTACTCAAAACTCAATTTCTTAAAAAGTTGGTCGAACAAAGATGTTAGCTTGCCATCCAAATTTGAATTTCCTACAGTAGCTAAAAATCGTATTTATTTAAAGGACATTGAGGGTTCAACACAATCTTTGATATTAATGGGACATAGAAGTAATTCTTTTGATGTTAATGATAAGTTTTTTAAATCCCAAGTGATGAATAAGTCACTTGGTGGAGGAGCCAGTGGAAGATTGTTTCTAAAATTAAGAGAAGATAAGGGCTACACATATGGAGCCTATTCATTTTTTAGTGGAGATGAAAATACTGGAGTTTTTGCAATACAAACAAGTGTAAAAACACAAGCAACCGATAGTGCAATTGCAGATATTTTTACAATTCTTAACGATTATACAACAACTGGACTTTCTAATGATGAGCTAATTTCAACGAAAAATTCTTTTTTAAATTCTGCTTCAATGAAATATGAAACGCCGAATCAAAAAATAGGTTTTTTAAATCGAATTTTATCTAACGATTTGGATGCTTCATACATAGATGAGCAATCAAATATTTTAAGTTCTATGACTTTAGGTGAAATTAATGATATAGCGTCAAATGAAATAAGAAAAGATGAACTTGCAATCGTTGTTGTTGGAAATAAATATCTTATTAAAGAAAAGTTGGAAAATTTATCTTCTAATGAAGGTAAAAGATTTAATTTTGAAGTTATTGACATAAAATAATTTTAGTTATGAGAAAATTCGTTCTATTGTTTGGTTTTGCTTGCTTTGTTTTTGTAGTAAATGCTCAAAAACATAATATTGTAAATTCATCAATAGCATTAAAAAATGCTAACAAAACAGATGGAGAAGAAATGGTTTCTAATCTTATAGACGCTAAAAATTATATTGATGAAGCATTTTTAAATACATCAACTAGTGATGAACCAAAAATGTGGAATTACAGAGCCAAAGTTTATTTAAAGATTGCACTGTTAAAAGATCAAAAAATTGATAATGATGCGATTTTTAAAGCCAAGCAATCACACATTCGATGTCTTGATAGAGACAAAAAAGGTAGAGTTGTTGTTCGAAAGTGGACCAAAGAGGAAGATGTTGTAGCAGGTTTAATTCAATGTGGCTATAAACTATTTAATATGGCAATTGATGAATACAACAACGAGAATAATTCTAAGGCTTTAAAATTATATGATGAAATTTTTGAAATCTTTGATTATGATTCTGAAGATCAATTAAAAAGAGGAAATATAACAAAAGAGACTGTTCTTCATAATTCTTTTTTTGCTGCTAGAAGAATGGAAGATAACGAAAGATCTAAGGTTTTACTTCAAAATTTAATTGATTTAAATTTTAATGATCCTTCTATTTATGTTCATATGAGTGACATTTTACAAGAGGAAGGAAATGATGATGATGCATTAAAATATCTTTCGCTTGGTAGAGATTATTTTGAAAATGATCCTGTTTTAATTAATTCCCAAATTAATTTATACATAAAATTAAATCGTACTGATGAGTTAATTGATAAGCTTAGCGATGCAATTGAACTTGATGATATGAATGATTTACTTTTCTTTAACAGAGCTACTGTTTATGATCAAAAAGGTATGCTTGATGAAGCGATAATTGATTACAAAAAATCTATTGAATTAAATCCTGATAATTTCAATTCTAATTATAACCTTGGGGCATTATTTTTTAATAGGGGAGTAGAGCTTAGAAATGAAGCTAATAATTCATCAAGCGACAAATTATATAATAAACTAAAAAAAGAATCTGAAGTTTTTTTTGATGATGCCTTGCCATTTCTTGAAACATCTCTTTCATTAGATCCAAATGACAAGAACACACTATTATCTTTAAAACAACTTTATTATCTTAAAGGAGATTATAAGAAGTCCAAGGAAATGGACGGTCTTATCAAATCTCAATAATTTTAAAACATATTTTTATGAAGCAAATAATTTTATCTATTGCTATATTAACCTCTATTAACTCACATGCCCAGTTCAAAAGTGAATTTTACAACAAAAAGAAAAAGGCCAAAATTGAATCCAAAAAGCCTACTGAAAAGAAAGATCAAATCATTGAAAAAACAAAGAACTGCATTGAATTTGATGGACTATTCAAAATTTATCAAAGTAAAAAAGACGGAAAAGCATTTTTAGAAATTGATAGTAACCATTTAAACAAAGAATTTATTTATTTCAGTTATTTTGAAAATGGAGTAGGGGATGCAGGTGTTGTAAAAGGAAGATATCGTGGCTCAAAAATTATAAAAATCTCAAAGTTTTATGAAAAAATAGACATAGTTATCGAGAATACGAAGTATTATTTTGACAAAAATAGTGCTCTCAGTAAGGCTTCAAACACTAATATTAATACACCAATTATTATTTCTGAGAAAATTATTGCAACAGGTAATTGTAAATCGAAGTTTTTAATTAGTGCTGATAATTTGTTTTTAAATGAATCATTTCAACAAGTGAAATACTCATATCCAAAAACTTACAGAGGGTATCGATTAGGTTCGATTAGCAAAACTAAAACGAGGTATGATAAAATAAAAAGCTACCCTGAAAACACTGATGTAGTAGTTAATTATGTTTTTGAAAATAAATATCCTTCTTCAAGAGGTGGGAGTGCAATGACAGACTCTAGAAGTGTTTCAATAAAAGTTCAACATAGTCTCGTTGAGTTGCCAGATTCAAACTATGTTCCTAGAAAAGATGATACAAGAGTTGGTTTTTTCAATACTCAGACAAACCACATGACAAGTATAGATCAAGTAAATTATAGAGACTTTATCAATAGATGGAGATTAGAAAAAATAAATCCTGAGGCAGAATTATCAGATCCTATTAAACCTATTGTTTGGTGGATCGAGAACACAACACCAGTAGAGTACAGACAAATTATTAAGGATGGTGTTGAATCATGGAATATTGCGTTTGAGGATGCTGGATTTACTAATGCAGTTCAAGTAAAGATACAACCTGATACTGCAGATTGGGATGCTGGTGACATTAGATATAATGTTTTGAGATGGACTTCATCTCCTAGTCCACCTTGGGGAGGTTATGGACCATCTTTTGTAAATCCTAGAACAGGAGAAATATTAGGTGCAGATATAATGCTCGAATGGACATATATAACTAATCGAATAAGATCTGATGAATTATTTAATAATCCTATGAACTTAACTTCAACAGATCAATGTTGTAATGCAGCACATTATCAAAACATTGAAACATCTTTAGGAATGAACTACATCAAGTCTATGAGTTTGTCCGAGGAAATGGAGAAAGAACTTGTAAAACAGTCATTATACAGACTTGTTCTTCATGAGGTGGGTCATACTTTAGGACTAAGTCATAATTTTAAAGGAAGTTTGCTTTTAACAACAGAGGAGTTAAATAACAAGGAAATAGTAAATGAAAAGGGTGTTTGTTCATCTGTAATGGAATATCCTGCAATAAATATTGCTAAAAATCCAGATGATCAAGGTTTATATTTTGATATTAAACCTGGAGTTTATGACAGGTGGGCAATTCAATTTGGATATTCAGTTTTTCAAAACAATGAGGATGAGGAAATTGAGAAGATTTTATCTAAATCTACTAATAGAGAACTAGCATTCGCTAACGATGCTTTTGATATGAGATCCGCTGGAAAGGGAACCGATCCAGATGCAATGATATATGACCTTGCTAGAGACCCATTAAATCATTCTTTAGATAAAATAGAAATGGTAAATAGAATTGTTTCTGAAATAAAAGATAAATATACTAAGGACAACGACACGTATGAAGAATTGTACAGATCATATCGTACATTACTTTTTTCATATTACCAAGCTCTAAATATAGTTACAAGACAGATTGGAGGTGTTAAAGTTGATTTATCACATACAAATCAAGAATCAACAAAAAAACCTTTTGAGAGTGTTGATATTAAAACACAAAAAAAAGCTATGCAAATTCTTTCTGATTATGCATTCAGCAACAAGATTTTATTAGAACCAGAAATTTTTCCATATCTGCAAAAGCAAAGGAGAGGGTTTAGTATTTCAGCTGATCCTGAGATTCATCAAAGAATTTTAACTTATCAGAAAAGACTACTTGATCACTTACTTAATAGAAATGTTTTATTAAGAATTACTAATTCAACTAAGTATGGAAACAATTACGAACTATCATATTATATGATCGATCTTAGAAAGTCAATTTTTGAAAGTGATTTTAATACCAATATTTCAACTATTAGACAAAATTTACAAGTTGAATATGTAAATAGATTAATTAGTATCGCCAGTTCAAAATCTCGTTATGATAATTTCTCAAAAGCATCTGCTTTCTATAACTTAAGTTGGTTAAAAAGAAATCTGAATACATCAACAGGTAATTTATCAACTAAACAACATAAAGAATATATATTGTTTTTAATTGAATCTGAACTTTTTGCTAAAAAGTAGAGTATAGGACTAAAACACATAATTCAACATAATATTAATTATAAGACAAATAAATAATATACCAGATGAATACTTATTTAGATTACAAAGAACACTGCAAAAAAATATATGACATATATATGTCTGCAAGCGTTTTAAATTGGGATCAAGAAACACATATGCCAAAGAATGGTAATAAATTTAGAGCTCAACAATTATCAACACTTGCTAAAATAGCTTATGAGCTATCTACTGATATTAAATTTGGTAAACTGCTTGAAAAACTCAACAGTGATGATTCTTTAAATTTTGATCAAAAAAGAAACATTGAACTATCTTATAATGATTTTAAGAAAAAGCTAAAATATTCAACAAAATTTGTTGAGAGACAATCACTGCTAATTTCTAGAGCTTTTCAAGACTGGAGAATTGCCAAGGAAAATAATGATTTTAATATTTTTAAAAATTCTCTATCAGATTTAATAGAATTAAGAAAAGAAGAATGTGAGTTAATTGGTTATAAGAATCATCCTTATGATGTATTACTTGACAAATATGAGCCAAAATTAACAACTTCAGAAGTTGATATAATCTTTAATGATGTTAAAGATAAATTAGTTCCATTTATTCATAAAATTTCAAAAAACAATTCAATAGATGATAAATTCTTTTATCAATTTTTTGATAAAAGTAAACAATGGGATTTTGGTATTGAGCTATTGAAACAAATGGGATATGATTTTGATTCCGGTCGTCAAGATATCTCTGCTCATCCATTTTCAACACATTTCTCACCTCAAGATTGTAGAGTTACTACTAGAATAGATGAAAACAATCTTTCTGATATGATATGGAGTTGTATTCATGAAGGAGGTCATGCTCTCTATGAACAAGGACTATTGACAGAAAATTATGGTTTACCCCTTGGTGATTCTATTTCTTTAGGTATTCATGAGTCTCAATCTAGATTATGGGAAAATCATGTTGGAAGAAGTATACATTATTGGAAAAAAAATTATGGTCTTCTTAAATCTTACTTTCCTGAAAAATTAAAAAATGTAGATTATAAACAGTTTTATAATGCGTGTAATAATGTTAAATCTTCATTAATCAGAACCAACGCTGATGAATTAACATATCATTTACATGTAATGATCAGATACGAGATTGAAAAGTCACTTATAGAGGAGAGTTTAAATGTTGATGATTTGCCTACTACTTGGAATAGATTATATAAGGAATATTTAAATATTGATGTTCCCTCAGATTCTCAAGGAGTTCTACAAGACATTCATTGGTCTCATGGAAGCTTTGGGTACTTCCCTACTTATACATTAGGAAGTTTTTATGCAGCTCAATTTTTTGATAAAGCATCAAAAGATATTACAGATATAGATTCAAAAATCGAAAATGGGGAGACAGAAATTCTACTTGATTGGCTAAGAAAAAACATCCATAATCATGGTAAGAGATATGATGCCAGTGAGTTATGTAAAAAAGTTACTGGTGAAACTTTAAACTTTAAATATTTTATGGATTACGCTAAAAATAAATACACTAAGATTTACAATCTGTAAGTCTTAATTTATTTTTTTGCGAAATATAAATCAATAACTCCTAAAGAATAGGTTTTATGAATACACTTTATAAAATTATTATCCGAAAGAATTTTTAGGAACGTTTTACTATCTGCAAATTCTTTAACAGATTCAGAGAGATAATTATAAGCTGAGAAGTTTTTTGAAAATAGATATCCAATATTTGTAACAATTGTTTTGAAATATATTTTAAATAATACTTTAAGCGCCTTATTATTTTTAATTGAGGGTTCCATGATAACAATGCAGCCATTTTTTTTTAATACTCTATATGCTTCAGACATAGCTTTATCTAAATTTTCAAAGTTTCTAACTCCAAATCCTATTGTAACAGCATCAAAGTAATTGTCAGGAAATGGAATGTTTTCTGAATCAGCAACTATAAGATCAATTTTATTTGAAATATTATTTTTTTTGATCTTCTCATTACCTATTTCAATCATTTGTTTTGAAATATCAATTCCAATAATTTTTTTGGGATTTAAATTGATTGCAGCAATCGCAAAATCTGCAGTGCCAGTTGCAATATCTAGAATCTTCTTAGGATTATTATCAATCAAATTAATAGCTCGCTTCCTCCATCTTTTGTGTAATCCAAACGTTAGAATCTGATTAAGATTGTCATATCTTTTAGAAATATCATCAAACATTGATTCAATTTGACTTCTTTTACTTGAGGAGTCTTTAAATGGCTTTATATTCTTCAATGTCTAATGATTTTAGTAGAAGAAGTAATTTATGTGTTAATATAGATATTGTTTATTTTATCTCAACTAGTTCAACATCAAATATCAGAGTTGCATTTGGAGGAATAACGCCACCAGCTCCCCTCGCTCCGTATGCAAGATCTGGTGGAATAATAAATGTTGCTTTTGATCCAACATTTAACAATGAAATACCTTCGTCCCAGCCTTTGATTACCCTTCCCCTACCCAATTCAAACTCAATTGGTTGGTTTCTATCGTATGATGAGTCAAATTTTGTTCCATTACTCAATTTTCCAGTATAATGAACAGAAACTGTCTTACCTGCTTCTGCTTTAGCTCCTGTTCCTTTTTTGATAATCTTGTATGCCAGACCACTAGATGTTACTTTAGCTCCCTTTTTTAGTGCGTCAATGGCTTCTTTAGCTTTTTTAGCTTTTTCTGCAGCTTGTTTCTCTAATTTTTCTAACTCTTTATCAAATATAGCTTTGGAATCGAATTTTTTTGCATTCTCTCCTTTTCTGATTATGTCAATTTCTATTATTTTATCATCTTGTGCTATTGCATCAACAACGTCTTGGCCTTCAGTTACCTTACCAAATACTGTATGTTTACCATCAAGCCATGGAGTTTCTTTGTGTGTGATGAAAAACTGACTTCCATTTGTTCCTGGTCCTGCATTTGCCATTGATAAGATACCCGGTCCTGAATGCTTTAAATCAGGATGGATCTCATCAGGAAACTGATAGCCAGGACCTCCCATTCCATTTCCATCTGGGCAACCGCCTTGAATCATAAAATCAGCAATTACTCTGTGAAACTTTAATCCGTCATAATAAGGCTCTCCTACTTCCTTTTTATTGTTCTTAATTTTTCCTTCTGCTAATCCTACGAAATTAGCTACTGTTAATGGAGTTTTTTCAAATTCTAACTCTAACATTATATCACCTTTGTTTGTTTTGATTTTTGCGTACATACCTTCTTTATTTAAGTTATTAGTGTTAATTGTTGCCATTAGTGCCACGGCTAGTATTGTTTTTATCATTTTTTAAAATTTAAGAAAATTCATTTTTAATTATATTTTCAACCTTTATTATTGTTTTATCTAGCGATAAATCTGATTTTGCTCCAGCTGCATTAAAATGTCCCCCTCCACCAAAATATCTTTTTGATATTTCTTGAACATTGATATTACCCAATGATCTAAATGATAGTTTAACTATGTTGTCTTTCTCTACAATAAAGACAGCAAATATAACTTCTTTAATGGACAAGGCGTAATTTATTATGCCCTCAGTATCACCTTTTTTAAAATTAAATTTTTTAAGCTCATCTTCACTTAATGATATGATAGCTGAGCTATTGTTATATATTTTTAATTTATTAATTAAACAATGTCCAAGTAACTTTATTCTATCATGTGAGTAATTATTATAAATAAGATTATTAATTTCAGTTGCATTTACTCCTTTGGAAATCAGATCCCCTACAGAGATATGAGTATTTTTAGTAGTGCATGAAAATTTAAAAGATCCAGTGTCTGTTAATATACCAGTATACAAGCAATCAGCAATATTCTTTGTCAAATTAAACTTAGCTTGATTTAGAATCATGTAAAGTAGTTCACAAGTAGAGCTGTAAGTAGTATCACAAAATGATAAATCACAGATTGATAGATCCGGATCTTGATGATGATCAATTAAGATTTTTTTTGCATTACTATTTGTAACATAACTTTCAAGATTTTTAATTCTTGATAAATCATTGAAATCTAACATAATAATTACATCTACCTCACTAAAAATATTAGATATATCACTATTATTTTCCTCGTGATTAATTACATTTTTAATGTTGGGAAGCCAACTAAGAAAGTTTGGAAAAGAATTAGGAATGATGACATTAACATCCTTTTTTAGGTTGACTAGTAAATTGTACATAGCCATCGATGATCCCATAGCATCACCATCAGGGCCTCTGTGAGTTGTGATAATAAAACTATAATTATCAGTAATAATTTTTTTAAATGAGTCAACGTTTTCTATCATCTAAGCAAAAATATAAATATAGGATGTATTTAATGTTATATTTTAATAGTTTTGCTCAAAATTTTAAAAATGTCAAGATTAACCTTTACTATGATTAAGCCCGAAGCAGTCGAGGCTGGTAACTCAGGAAGCATACTATCTAAAATTGAAAAAGCTGGTTTTAGAATAGTAGCAATGAAGAAAACATTATTATCCAAAGAAAAAGCTGGTCAGTTTTATGCTGTTCATAAAGAACGTCCATTTTACAATGATTTAGTTGAGTATATGTCAAGTGGTCCTATTATTGCTGCTATTCTTGAAAAAGATAATGCTGTATTGGATTTTAGAAGCTTAATTGGTTCTACAGATCCCTCTGAGGCAGCAGAAGGTACGATAAGAGCTGAGTTCGCTGAGAGCAAAGCAAAAAATGCAGTTCATGGTTCAGATTCAGATGAAAATGCAATGATTGAGTGCAATTTTCATTTTGATGCAGATGAAAGGTATTAATTACTTTAATATAATTTCTTTGATTTCACTTTCTTGAAAATTATCGTTTATATTCTTTAATAACTTGTCTTTACTGTAAGAAAGTTCACTTCTTAAACTTGATGAGTTGAGTTTAATAATCAACTTTTCATCCATTACATGAATATCTTTGATATAGTTCAATAGATTTTTTCCAAGGACGTTTTTAACAACTTCCTGAATATCAATTTTTCTTAGGCCCTCAGAAATTTTAGGCTTTTTAGTAATTTTCTTTATTAGAGAATCTATTTTTTTCATCAAAGACTAAAAATTATATAGTTAGTTCTAAGTTTTTTTAAAAGTTCATTGCATCTTTTCTCACTAGTATCAGTTATAAAAACTTGAGAAAAAAATCCTTTATCAACTAGACTTAACAACTCCTCTACTCTATTGTTATCTAGTTTGTCAAATATATCATCCAATAATAAAATTGGTTTAATATTATTTATTTTTTCAAGTAATTCGAATTGGGCTAACTTTAATGAAACTAAAAAAGTTTTATGTTGTCCTTGAGATCCAAACTTTTTGATTAATCTATTATCCATAATCAGTGAAATATCGTCTTTATGAGGACCGTGAGTTGTTGATTTACTTATCTTATCAATTTCTAAATTTTGATTTAGTAATTCGCTCATACTATTGTCGTTTAGATGAGAGATATATTCTAGATTTACTGTCTCATTGCTTTTTGATATGATTGCATAGAATTTTTGAAAAATACTGTTGATTTCTTTGACAAATTTTTTTCTACTTTCAAAGATATATTTGCTTTTTTGTGATAAAGTATAATTGAATGCTTCGATTGTAATATTATCAATTTTAGCACCTTCACTAATGCTTTTTAATAATTTATTTCTCTGCTTTAATGCCCTGTTATATTCGATTAAATTAGTTAGGTAATTATTATCAAATTGAGAAATACTCGAATTTAGATATCTTCTTCTCACGTCAGGTCCTTCAATAATAAGATTAGAGTCTGTTGGAGAAATTATTACAACAGGGAATTTTCCAATGTGATCAGAAAATCTCTTATATCTTTTACCATTTATTTTAATTATTTTATTTGTGTTTTTTGATAAACTACATATTAGTTCATAATCATCTTCTTCTTTTATGAAATTTCCTTTAAGAGTAAAATAGTCATTATCAAAGTTAATATTAAGAGCATCGGAGCTATTGTAATAACTTTTTGTTAAACACAGATAATGAATTGCATCCAATACGTTTGTTTTTCCAATACCATTTTTTCCTACAAAACAATTGATACCATCGATAAGATTAAAATTAGATTCTAAATGATTTTTGAAATTATTTAAATAAATGTTTGATAGTTGCATCTGAATTTTGATTCGATGTTTTTTTAAAAAGTAAATATACAATCTAAAAAACTTATATTTGCACCTCTAAAAAACAATTTTTAATGGCTAAAAAAGTAAATAAAACAGATCAGCAATTAGCGAATGTAGAACAAGCATTATCAAAGACTGAACAGTTTATTGAAACCAATCAAAAGAAAATCACATACGTCGTTGGTGCAGTTGTTGCAGTAATTGCTCTATATTTTGGATATCAAAATATGTATCTCGCACCGCTAGAAGAAGATGCTCAAACAGAAATGTTTATGGCTGAATTATATTTTCAAAAAGATTCTTTCGCTCTAGCATTAAATGGAGACGAACAATATGAAGGTTTTCTTTCCATTGCTGATGATTATGGACTAACTAAAGCTGGTAATCTAGCTAATTACTATGCAGGTCTATGCTATTTGAATTTAGGTGAATTTGAAAATGCCATTGATTACTTTTCAGATTTTTCATCTGATGATATAATATTATCATCACTAGCATTAGGGTGCATTGGAGATTGTTACGCTGAACTAGATGATATTGATACTGCACTTGATTTTTATAAAAAAGCATCTAAAAATAGCGACAATGGCTTCACAACTCCTAGATATTTGATGAAGCAAGCGAGAATACTTGAGTCTCAAGAAGATTTTGACGCTGCTAACGATCTTTATGTTAAAATCAAAGAAAATTACACTGAATCAATAGAAGCACAGAATATAGAAAAGTATATTTCTAGATCAAATAGATAATGTCTTCTCAAAATCTGTCTACTTTCAATAAAAACGATATTGGTGATTGTAGTCACTTAAAAGTCGGAATTGTTTGTTCAAAATGGAATAGCGACATTACTGATAATTTATATGATGGAGCATATTCAACATTAATTAAATTAGGTGTTAATAAAGAAAATATCATTTCTTACAAAGTTCCGGGTAGCTTCGAGCTTGTTTATGCGGCTAATAAGATGTCTAGCAAAGATGTTGATGCAATAATATGTTTAGGTTGTGTAATAAGAGGTGAAACTAGTCATTTCGATTATATATGTAATTCTGTTTCAAATGGAATAATGAACTTAAATATTGAACTTGATATTCCTGTAATTTTCGGAGTACTTACTGATAACACCAAACAACAATCAATAGATAGGTCTGGTGGTAAATTAGGTAATAAAGGAGTAGAAGCAGCTGTTACTGCTGTACAAATGGCTCTTTTAAAATAATATTAAAAACCTTTTTTTCATATAGAAAAAAATTAAATTTGCAACCTGTTATGGTCGCGTAGCTCAGCTGGATAGAGCATCTGCCTTCTAAGCAGACGGTCACAGGTTCGAATCCTGTCGCGATCACAAAAGAGCCCACCAATACAATTGATGGGCTTTTTTAGTGCATAATGCGTTAGAAAATTGTAAAAAACTTTTTTTTAAAAATATGAGTTTAAAAAGCATCTACCTACCTTTTTTTAAAAGGGAATTTCATGCGATAACCGACTTTTATATTACCTTTGGAAATATCGTTTAGTTTACGTTTCAATAGACGTTTCTTAATAGCACTTAGGTAATCAGTAAAAAGTACTCCTTCAACATGGTCGTATTCGTGTTGTATAATTCGAGCTTTAGTTCCATCATATTCTTCCTCTATAGTATTAAAATCTTGGTCTTGATAACGTATACGAACTTTAGAAAGACGCGATATATCTTCTCTAATACTTGGAATAGACAAACAACCTTCGCTAAAATTCCATTTATCGCCACTTTCTTCCACTATTTTCGGGTTAATGAATACCTTTCGAAAGCCTTCCATATCAGCATCTTCATCGGCAAAGGGACTACCATCAACAATAAATAGACGGATACTCCTACCAATTTGAGGTGCTGCTAAACCCACTCCATTAGCTTCATACATAGTTTCAAACATATCGTTAATAAGCTTGTCTAAGTTGGGGTAATCGCTTGAAATATCTTCAGCTTTCTGTTTCAAAACCTTTGTTCCGTATGCTACAATAGGAATAATCATCTATAGAAGCTCTTGAATAAGTTGTTCTATACTAATGCCTTCTGCATCAGCTTGATAAGTTTTAACTAATCGATGTCTAAGTATAGGTTCAGCTACAGCTTTAACATCTTCTATATCTGGTGAGTACTTACCATTAATAGCAGCATGACATTTAGCTCCAACCACCAAGAACTGAGATGCTCTAGGCCCTGCTCCCCAAGAGATAAACTTATTAACACTTTCTGTTGCCATTAGAGTATTAGGACGTGTCTTTGCGACTAATCTAACTGCATATTCCATCACATTGTCAGTAACAGGTATTTTGCGTATCAATTGCTGATAGCTTATAATTTGCTCAGCATCAAGCACTTTGTTCAAAATTACATTTCTATCTGATGTTGTACTTTTAATAACTTGTAGCTCCTCTTCATACGACGGGTAGTCCAAGACAACATTAAACATAAAACGATCAAGTTGAGCTTCAGGTAATGGATAAGTACCTTCTTGTTCAATTGGGTTTTGTGTGGCTAAAACAAAGAAAGGTTTACCTAATTCATATCTAGTACCAGCTGCAGTTATAGCTTTTTCTTGCATAGCTTCTAATAATGCTGCTTGGGTTTTAGGAGGTGTTCTATTTATCTCATCGGCTAAAACAACATTAGCAAACAAAGGACCTTTTTTAAAAACAAATTGTCTGTTATCATCTAAAATTTCAGAACCAATAATATCCGACGGCATTAGATCGGGTGTAAACTGTATTCTATTAAACTTTAGACCTAATGACTGAGCAATAGTTTGAACTAATAAAGTTTTAGCTAAACCAGGTACTCCTACTAATAAACAATGACCCTGACTAAAAATAGATATAAGTACATTTTTTACAACTTTATCTTGACCAACAATTACCTTGGCTATTTCTTTTCGAAATTTTTCGTAAGATTCTTTAAATCTATCTAGTTTTTCAACTTCAGACATATTCTAATTTATTTTTTCCAATTATCTATCCAAACACAATCAAAATCTTCTTTTATATCAGTAAAGGTTTCTTTCAATATGTCTTTTTTCCATTTGTCCAAAGCATTCACTTTCTTTTCTTGAAGTGCTACACTTTGAATACGATCATAATCCTCTTTTAAACTCGCTTTATGCTCTTCTATTATTCTATCAACATTAATTATACGACAACCTTTGCGACCATCAAAACTAATAAAAACTGTAGGTCTAGAATATTCGCCTTCTTTAAGACCATTTATTGTAGACGATACTGAAAATTCCAATTCTTCTAAAACAAATGATGAAGAACCAGTTTGAGGATTTACAATTCTTCCTCCGTTATTTTTTGATTCATCTTCTGAATACTTTATTGCTAATTGCTCAAATGATAAGCTGTCTTTAGCCATAAATTTAATAATACTATCCAATTTAGATTTAGCATTTTCTATAGATCTAGAGCTTATCTTTGGTTTTAGAAGTATGTGACGAACATTAAATTCTTGACCTCTTCTTTCAACCATTTGTATAAGGTGAAAACCAAACTTAGTTTCTACAACATTAGATAATTCACCTTCTTGTAAACGAAAAGCTACAGACTCAAATTTTGGTACTAACTTACCCTTTTTAACGAAGCCTAAATCACCACCAACTTTTGAAGATCCTGGGTCTTCCGAATATAAAGAAGCTAAAAATGAAAAATCCTCACCATTTTGAACACGTTTCCTAAATCCTTTTAATTTTTTTGTTATTCGCTGCCTTTCTGATTCATCAACTTTAGGATACACAACTAATTGAGATAAGTATATTTCTTCAGGGAATATTGGTAAACTATCTTTAGGAATATTATTGTAAAATTTAAAAACCTCCTGTGGAGTGACTCTTAGATTTGAAGTAATTTTACTTTCCATACGCTGAGCTAAAAGCTGTTCTCTAAAGATTGTTTGGAATTCTTCTCTAATTTGTGAGATTGTCTTGTCAAAATACTCTTCTAACTTTTTTTCTGATCCTATCTGACTAATAAAATACTCCAAACGTTGGTCAATAGCATCATTTACTTGGACATCTGTAACAACTAAACTATCTACTTCTGCGTGATGAATGAGTAACTTTTGAAACATCAGTTCTTGCATTACTTCACACCTAAGGTTATTATTCTTCAAATCAGATACTTTAAGTTGTAAATACTGTTGCTCTACTTCAGATTTAAAAATGGCTTTATCGCCAATAACTGCCACAATTCCTTCAACTATTTCTTGTGCCACTAATGACAATGCAAAAAATTGAAATGAAATTATTAAAAAACTAATTTTTTTCATAGCGAACATGATTTTTTGAAAGTGCGTTTTTATACAAATCCATTTCTACATTTTTGAGAAAATCAATCTTTCTTCTATTTATAATGATAGAATTAATTTGATTTCTGACCATTTCAAATGGAGAAACGCTTCCTTTTGAAATATATTTTTTGACATAAAGAAAATAATAATAATCGTTGTCAGAAAATTCGATACTTTTACCCTTGTAAAATTTTCTTGATGTATAGTTGTCTTTTAAGACTTTTAAGATATCGTCAACTCTTAACCAACTATCATCTATATAATAATCGTCAGCAAATTGATAACAATAATCTTCTAATAATAATCTACTTTCTTCATCTTCTTTTTTAAAAAGATGCTGAACTTTCCATAAATATGGGACTTCTTTTTTAAGCTTAATATAGTTGACTTTAACAACTGCACCACTCAAGACGAAATTTTGTTTGTTCTTTTCGTAATAAGACTCTATTTCATCATCATCAACTAACGTATCTAACTTTTGATTAAGTAGTTCTTTTTGGTATGAGTAAATCAAAAGTGATTTTTCATAACTATCAACTTGGGATTGTACGTCTTGTAGATTTAAAGGAAGATTAATTTTAGCTTTTTGAACAAGGAGTTGTTCTTTTGCCCATTTTTCGCATAGTGCCTGAACTAACATTAAACTATCCTCACTACTTAATTCTGTAGGAATTAAATCTTTTATATCAGAAAAATACAATTTGTCACCATAAACCGTTACAAGAAGCTTGTCAGTATCTTGTTTAAAAAAATTACATGAAAAAAGCCCTAAAAATAGAAATAATAACAATAAAGCTTTTTTTCTCATAATTTGAATTATTATTAATCTATTAATTTGTAGATAACATCTGTATAAACTTGAGCAGGATATTTTTGTTCTAATTCAAGTTTAAAAGCAGCCTCTAGATATTTTTGATAATTAGTAATTACCTGATTTTTTGCCTCTTCAAATGTTTTTTGTCCACCATTTTTCAATTCTCTAATATCTGCAAAAAATACTGATCCATCAAGATTAGTCTCATTATCGGTAAGACCATTGAACCAATGATTATCGATAACGCTACTTTTTCCTTTTTCAAAAGTACGAGATGAAATTGTTAAATTATTAGCTCTATAACGATTCATTAGTTTTAAAATACTAGCATCACTTAGAAAAAATTCTCCTTTACCAAAATCTAAATAAATCATTTCTTCTGAAGTTAATACACTTGCATTATTTCGATTGTTGATCAGATTTCTCACTCTACTAGCTGTTAATTCATCGTTAGATGTGTAAACTGTTGTGAGTGCTCTTTCTTCCCATTGGTAATTTTCTTTTGTAAGATTGTAGTAATTCAATAAACCTAATGTGTCGTCTATAGCTTTTGACCATACTTTCTGATCCATTAAATCAAATAACATAATACCATCATGATATTCTTTCATTAGAAGTTTAAAATCTAGGTGTTTTTCTTCAAGTTTAGAGTCTTCGTAATCTAAACATGTCTTATTTACCCAGTCTTCATATCTTTCTTTTACAACAGGACAACTATTTGTAGAGTCAACGTTAATTTTATTTACTGCTAAATAATCAGCAAAATCGTCTTGTGTGAAAACAATACCATCTAGTGTAAATATTGTTTTTCCTTCAGTTGTAAATGATGCTCTATCCCAAGTTTTATAATTAATTTCACAAAAGAGGTTAATGTTGTTAGAGTAATCTTCGAAATCAAAAATTAACTTGTTCAAACGAGAAATATAAAAATCTTGTTGTCTAGAACGACTTTTTCCTTCTGAAAAATTGTACTCTTCTTTAATTCTGGATATCAGTGACTCTACACCTCTGTTGCTTCTAGCATCTCTCTTTATTTTATTTTTGATATTAGCCTCAGCATCTTCAAATGACGGTATACCTCTTTTATCTAATAACTTAATCACGTGCCAACCATAAATAGTTTTAATAGGCTTGGAAATATCACCAGGAGATGATAAATTGAAGGCTGTATTTTCGAACTCTGGTACCATTTGACCTGTTCCAAACCAAGGCAATTCACCTCTGTTTTTAGCTGAGCCTTTGTCGTCTGAAAATTTAGTCATTTCTTCAAATGTTGCTCCATCTTTCAAAGACTGAATTAACTGCTGAATTTTTTCTTGATTAGCAGTTTTTTCTTGTGAAGTAGCATCGTCTCTTTCCTCAATCATAATATGAGCTACTTTGACCTCTCCTCTATTAGCTCGTTTGTCAACAGATTTGAGGATATGATAACCAAATTGTGTTCTAAAAATATCAGATACCTTATCAACGGGAGTATTATATGCTGCAGATTCGAAAGGGTATACCATTCTAAAAGCAGAAAAATAGCCTAGATCACCATAATTAGTTTTTGCTGAAGGGTCATTAGAGTATTTCTGAGCCAACAGATTAAAATCTTCACCCTTAAGAGCTCTATTTCTAAGTTCTTTGATAGTGTTATATGCATCCATAGTATCTTGAGGACTGGCATTTTCTGGAACAGTTATTAATATATGACTAGCACGAACTTCATACTTCATTCTGTCATATGCCTCAGCTACCAACTCATCTTCAGCAGCTTGGTCTGTTAAATAAGGGCGAGCAAGTTGCTTTCTATATCCTGCTAATTCTCTTTTAAAAGTTAAAGATGTATCCATTTGATTATCTTTAGCATACAATACTTTTCTTTTAAAGTCAATAAATAGATTAGTGTACTCATCAAGATATTCTTTTGTGGTATTTTCTTCATTATTATTTTTGTTGAAAATAGATTCAAATTCTTGAAGTTGAACCTTTTCTGGCCCTACCTGCATTACTATATATGGGTCATCAGAAGGGGCCGATGAATTAATAGTAACGTTACCGTCTGCTATGGCTAAATTAGTAGTTAAAGCAAGGGTAAGTAAATTTAAAAATTTGTTCATTTTTTTTAAGATTAGTTATTAAATAAATTTATCGACTATAATTAGGTGCCTCTTTAGTTATACTTACATCATGAGGGTGACTTTCTACCATTCCTGCAGATGTTATTCTAATAAATTTGGCTTCATAAAGTTCTGAAATATTATGCGCGCCACAATACCCCATTCCTGCTTTTAGTCCACCTATCATTTGATGAATTACCTCATCTAAATTTCCTTTAAATGCTACTCTTCCAACAATACCTTCGGGAACTAATTTTTTGACATTATCTTCATTAGATTGAAAATATCGATCTTTAGAACCTGCTTGCATAGCTTCTACAGACCCCATACCTCTATAAGTTTTAAATTTTCTTCCTTCAAAGATAATAGTTTCACCAGGTGCTTCGTCAACACCTGCAAAAATAGAACCCAACATTACAGAACTAGCACCAGCTACAATTGCTTTAACTAGATCTCCTGAATATCGAACACCACCATCAGCAATAATAGGAATACCACTATCTTTCAAGGCTTTAGATACACTCATTATGGCAGACAATTGTGGTAATCCGACACCAGCAACAACTCTTGTAGTACAAATTGAACCCGGGCCAATACCTACTTTGACAGCATCTACTCCAGCATCGGCTAAAGCAATAGCAGCTTGTTCTGTAGCTATATTGCCAGCTACAATATCTATTTCAAATTCGGATTTAAGTTTCTTGACGATATCAATTACTCCTTTACTATGACCATGAGCAGTATCCACAATAATAGCATCAACACCAGCATCTACTAAGGATTGAACACGTTCACTAACATCGGCTGTTACACCTACAGCTGCTGCAACTCTCAAACGACCATAGTTGTCTTTACAAGAATTGGGACGTGTTTTGTTTTTCATGATATCTTTATAAGTGATTAAACCAACCAATTTGCCATTTTCATCAACAACAGGTAATTTTTCGATTTTGTTGGTCTGTAAAATATCTTCTGCATTCTCCAAATCGGCCAGTTGTGTGGTGATCAAATCATCTAAATTAGTCATTACTTGAGAAATTGGTTTAAGTTGATTTTTCTCAAAACGTAAGTCTCTGTTAGTCACAATTCCCACTAGGTCACTATTATCAGAAACGACAGGAATGCCACCAATTTTATTTTCCTTCATTATGTCGAGAGCATCACATACAGAAGAATCTTGTGCTAATGTAATAGGATCAAGAATCATACCACTTTCAGAACGCTTCACCTTACGGACCTCTGCAGATTGTTCACTTATAGACATGTTTTTATGAAGAACACCTATCCCACCATCTTGAGCTATAGAAATAGCCATTTTGGCTTCTGTCACAGTATCCATAGCAGCTGATACAATTGGAATATTTAATTTTATATTTCTAGAAAATTGCGTAGTTACATTGACTTGATGAGGTAAAATGTCAGAGTAGTCCGGCACAAGTAAGACATCGTCATAAGTTAAACCTTCACCTATTATTTTCTGATTGTAATCCATACTCTAAAATTAGTGTGGCAAATTTAGTAAAATCTTGATTATATAGAAGAAAAATAATTGAGATTATCGTAAGAGAATTAGGCTTCCATTCTCAACTAATTTTTCACCTTGAGCATATTCAACCTGAATATTATACATATAGACACCATCTTGGGCAATAGAATTATTTACAGTACCATCCCAAGCTTCATCAATTGAACTTGTTTCAAAAATAACTTTACCATATCTATTATATATCTTCAAATTAAAATTTTGAATAGCACTGTCACCATAAATAACAACTTGCCATTTGTCGTTTTTCATATCCTGATTTCTTGGCGTAAATGCTTGAGGAACAAACAACAATGGTGATTTAGATATACAAACCTTATTAGAAAACACAGTATCTTTTCTAGTGAGAGAATTGAGTGTATTTTCAGTTGAAATAAGATACAAACAGATCTTACCAACATCGGAAATAATATTTATATCGTAGAAACTGTTGGGAAAAGCGTCTTTAAGATAACTATGTTCACCATTTACCTCCTTCCATAATTCAAGATGAGAAACAGATAAAAAGTTGTCATATTTAGTACTCTCTACGGAAATAAATTCATCTGATAATGATAAAGGTTTTAATTTCAAATTATATGCATAAGAGGTGTCGGTTAATGATAAATATTTTGGTAAATCGTACTCTTTATCACAAATATCTACTGGTTTAGCTTGATAATAGTAAACGTTCCTTTCTGTTACTACTAAAGGATCCACAGCAATATATTCGTCATTGATAAGATTTGCCTGTCCCAAGTAAAATTGAAAGCCATTTTCAAAATTAGACTTATAGACATTAATATGACTTAAATCATCAGAATCAGATAAAACACTTACCTCTAAACTATTTTTTCCGGTGACACTAACTCTATTTATGTAACTATATTGAGGCACATCAATATCTGTTGTTGTGATTTCTAATAGATTAGATTTAGACAAATAGCCGACAGGGCTTATTGTCTCTAACCATAAGCTGTATTTACTTGAATATTCGATTGAAAAATTTAAAGACGTGTCTTCAGAACTTATAGCGATAGTTTGCTCTGGAAAAATCGTTCCAGACTTTAAATCTTCTCTGATAACTTTAAGTTGATAACCGTCCATAGCAAACATATTTAGATAACTGTTCCAAAATAAAACCAATGATGTATCGCATTCTTGATAATCGAATTTGAGAAAAACAGTTGAATGTGGTTCACTTCTTATGCTACTGTTTCCAAAAGCGTCAATAGCAACTACGCTAAAAGTTTCTTTTTTTTGCTGAGGAATTGCATTTGTGGTTAGATAAGTAGTATTAGTAATTCCCATTACTGTATCAAGAGGTATCCACAAACCTGAAATATCTTCAAAATAAATGACATAGCCTACTACATTTGGTGTAGAATTTACCCAATTGATTTGTACTTGTTGTGAACTATGTTCAACACTTACAAAGGTAATAACTGGAGCGTCAGGTTCTTGTGCATAAGACACAAAAATACACATAAGGGGTAAGGCTAATATTAAGTTTTTAAAAATTCGCATTTCAGATTAACTAGTGAATGACTTTTATAACAATATTTTAGAAATTTTATTTTTTATCAGTTGAAATTCTTCTATTATTTCTAGAACAATTTCTGCAGCAGGCTTGATAGTATCCATATTAGCTGATATTTGTCCTACTTCCAATTCTCCTTCTTTTAAATCACCCAAAAACATACCTTTTTTAGCTCTACCTTTACCTAATAACGCTTGAAGTTCTTCTTTTGTTGCTCCCTTATTGTAAGCCGCAACAATTTGATAGTAAAACTCATTTTTCAATAACCTGACTGGTGTAATTTCTTTCAACATGAGCTCAGTATCGCCCTCTTTAGCATGAAGTATATAATCCTTAAAATTTTGATGAGCCGATGATTCTGAGGAAGCAACAAAACGACTACCTATCTGTACGCCATCAGCTCCTAATACCATAGCAGCTAACATTGACGCACCACTTCCAATACCTCCAGCGGCAATTAATGGTATAGAAACGGCTTTTCTAATCAAAGGAATTAAACACATTGTGGTTGTTTCCTCTCTACCGTTGTGCCCACCAGCTTCAAAACCCTCAGCTACAATTGCATCAACACCAGCATCAACTGCTTTTTTAGCAAATTTGACGTTACTTACAACGTGTACAACAGTTATATTGTGTGCTTTTAAATGAGAAGTCCATTTAGCTGGATTTCCTGCTGATGTGAAAACTATCTTTATACCTTCTTGTAGAATGATAGAAATATGGTCATCTATTTGGGGGTAAAGTAAAGGAAGATTCACTGCAAAAGGCTTATCTGTATGGGCTTGGCATTTTTGGATATGCTGTCTCAAAACATCTGGATACATAGAACCTGAACCTATTATGCCTAGACCACCAGCATTACTAACTGCCGAGGCTAACTCCCAACCACTACACCAAATCATACCCGCTTGAACAAGTGGATATTTTATGCCAAATAATTGAGTAATAGTATTGTTCATTTTCTATCTTTGTTCTCGCAAAAAATAATGCAGCGAAATTAGATAAATTTTACCAATGAAAAGAGATAACACCATTTTTAACCTTATTGAAGAAGAAAAAAACCGTCAAACACACGGTATTGAATTGATAGCCTCAGAAAATTTTGTCAGTGAACAAGTAATGGAAGCCATGGGTTCTGTACTAACCAATAAATACGCTGAAGGCTTTCCTAACAAACGTTATTATGGCGGTTGTGAAGTTGTAGATAAAGTCGAGCAATTAGCCATTAACAGAGCAAAAGAACTCTTTGGTGTAGAATATGCCAATGTACAGCCTCACTCTGGTTCACAGGCAAACGCTGCCGTATTTTTAGCAGTATTAAAACCGGGCGACAAAATTTTAGGCTTTAACCTTGCTCACGGTGGGCATCTTACACACGGTTCACCTGTAAACTTTTCGGGAAAGATTTACCAAACTAGCTTTTATTCTGTCAAAGAAGAAGACGGACTTATTGACTACGATGCGATGGAACAAACAGCTATGGAAGAAAAGCCACAACTTATTATCTGTGGTGCGTCGGCATATTCTAGAGATATAGACTACGCCCGTTTTAGAGCTGTTGCCGACAAAGTTGAGGCTTTATTGATGGCTGATATTTCTCACCCTTCAGGCCTTATTGCTGCTGGACATTTGAATAATCCTGCACCACATTGCCATATTTTAACCACTACGACTCATAAAACGCTAAGAGGACCTAGAGGTGGACTCATAATGATGGGCAAAGACTTTGAAAATCCTTGGGGCTTAAAAACACCTAAAGGAAATATCCGTAAAATGTCTGCCTTACTCGATTCTGCTGTATTTCCGGGAACACAAGGTGGGCCGTTAGAACACGTTATTGGGGCAAAAGCTGTCGCTTTTGGCGAGGCCTTGGAATCTGAATTTAAAACTTATACGGCTCAAGTCATAAAGAATGCCGAAGTAATGGCTCAATGCTTTATAGACAAAGGTTATAAAGTTATTTCTGGAGGGACAGAAAACCATTGCATGTTATTGGACTTACGCTCAAAAGGAATAACAGGAAAAGATGCTGAAAATACACTAGTATTAGCCGACATAACGGTAAACAAAAATATGGTTCCTTTCGATGATAAATCTCCTTTTGTGACTTCTGGTATGCGTGTAGGAACACCAGCTATAACCACTCGAGGAATTAATGAAGATACTATCCCTCAAATTGTAGATTTGATTGATGAAGTATTGATGAATA
The DNA here is from genome assembly GCA_964004705.1 of uncultured Flavobacteriales bacterium. Lineage (GTDB taxonomy): Bacteria > Bacteroidota > Bacteroidia > Flavobacteriales > UBA7312 > UBA8444. The sequence continues at coordinate 25,069 of CAXFOQ010000004.1, forward strand.
TAGACAATGAAGAAGTTATTACTAATGTACGCAAAAAAGTCAACAACTTGATGGGACAATTCCCATTGTTTGCATCCTAAAAATAACAATGAGTAAATTAATTAAAAATATACAGATAAATCGCCAATCTTGGGAAGATAGGACTGCTGTTCATTTGAAGTCTAAATTTTATGATTTAGAAGCCTTTAAAAAGAACCCTATGTCCTTGAAATTTTTTGAGTTAGAGGGGCTTGGTGAGGTAAAAGGAAAATCCTTATTACATCTACAATGCCATTTCGGACAAGATAGTTTGTCATGGGTAAAAAAAGGTGCAAAAGTAACTGCCGTAGATTTTTCACCTTCAGCTATAGAAGCAGCTAAAACACTTTCTGAAGAATTGGATATAGAGGCTGAATTTATAGAATCTAACGTCTTAACGCTAGACTTAAAACAAGAATTTGATGTGGTGTTTATGTCCTATGGTACCCTTGGCTGGTTGCCCAACCTCAAACAATGGGGAGCAGTTGTTGCCAAACACCTAAAACAAGGAGGGACATTTTTTATTGCTGAGTTCCACCCCGTCTTAGATATATTAGATGAAAAGACTCAATTTGGTTATTTTTTCGATGAAAATACACCCACTATTAAAGAAGTCGGTAGCTATACCGATGGTGGAGAAAATATGAATACTGAATATTGTTGGTGGAATCACTCACTCTCAGAAATATTTGTCGCATTAGAATCTAATGGTTTGAAATTACAATCCTTTGCAGAATTTGATTATTCGCCTTATAACATTAAGGGTACTATAGAACGCCAAGAAGGTCAATATGTTTTGGAAAATAGAGCTAAGCAATCTTTACCTTATGTGTTTACTTTGAAAGCAACTAAGAAATAGATCTTACACACAAACCAACAATAAAAAAGCCCCTGATCTCAGGGGCTTTTTTGTAGAGTAGCGAGGGAGAGATTTGAACTCTCGGCCTCCGGGTTATGAATCCGACGCTCTAACCAACTGAGCTACCTCGCCGTAGTTGGGTCGGCAAATATACTATTTTTGTCAACTCCTCAAATCACTTTTTTAAATTTTAAGAGCGACCCTCCTCATCTAACAATGAAGTGCTTCTTTTTAGGGTTCTAAGAATCAAACTAAGTACAACAGTAACAGCTAATATATACCAGCCCATTTTTGGAATTAGAATCTCTTTTTCCTGAAAGAAATTTCTAACTAATTCAACAAATACAAAACCAATTACTGTAGCTAATACCCCCGAATATTCTCGTCTCATTACACTTATTATTGAAAAAGGAATATGGCTTTTTTTAAATTGAGATAATTTAGGCACAAATACTGGTAAATTACTGGCCCAGTCTAAATAGTCTTGCCCAAATTTACGTTCTAAAAAACGTTCTTCAGCAAACATAATGCGTTCATAATAAAGAAAATACAACAGACATACTATAATTACAAAATACCAATTGAAAGTATAAAATACGATGCCAATCCACATAAAATAATTCCCCAAATACAAAGGGTGACGTACCACAGAATATATGCCAGTGCTATTAAGCACTTCTGCCACTTGTTCTTTAGTATTTCTACCAGATGTACCTCTTGTAGTAGTGCCAATAGTATAAGCCCTTATGACAAAGCCTATGCTAGAAAGTATAATGGCTGCCAAGGTGAAATTATTTTCTTCGTACAAGCAGATTGAATCTGTGAAATATATAAAAGGTATAGCCAAAATAAAGAGGACAATTGGAAATTGCCCTCTGTATTTAAACAAAAAATTACCTTGTTTTTCTATTTCGTTGATTAATGCCATTAATTTATAGACAATAATTCTACTTCAAAAATAAGCGTTTCATTAGGTCCTATTGAACCTCCAGCACCTCTTTCACCATAGGCTAAATCGGATGGGATATACAATTTATACTTTGAGCCTACATTCATCAATTGTAAAGCCTCTACCCAACCTGCTATAACACCATTGACTGGAAAAGTAGCTGGCTGACCTCTTTCTACAGAACTATCAAAAACAGTACCATCTATAAGAGTTCCGTGATAGTGTACTGTTACCTCATCGGATTCAATAGGAGTTGCTCCTGTGCCTTTGTTTATGACTTCGTATTGTAATCCAGAAGCTGTAGTTATTACACCTTCATTTTTAGCGTTTTCATCTAAGAATGCTTGACCAATAGAAATAGCTTCTTGACTTTTCTTTTGAGACAACTCAACAAAATAATCTTGAATCAGCATATTAGCATCTTCTTCATTAATTTTGACCTCATTACCTTCAAAAACATCCGAAAAAGCAGAAGCAACAGCATGAGTTTCTATACTCTCAAAACCACTACTTTTTAAGTTATTTGCCACACTAATTCCCAAGCTATAGCTCACCGAATCAATTTGTGTGTTTAATTCTACATTTTTGTAAGAAGTTTGGTTACAAGCAACAAATGTTACCGCAATACCAAGCATAAAAAGTTTGTTTTTCATTGTTTTTAATTTAGTTAATAATATAATTAGGAATTGTTCTTTTAAATGTTGTTTTTGCTTCTTCCATAGTAGATGCAGCCCCTCCTGCTGCATTGATATGTCCACCTCCGCTAAAGTGATCTCTAGCTAATTGATTGACAGAAATATCTCCTTTAGAACGAAAAGATATCTTAATTATTCCATCACGTTCAACCATAAAAGCAGCGACATTAATACCTTCTATTGACAAAGCATAATTGACGACACCCTCAGTGTCACCTTTCTTAAAATTAAATCGTTGTAATTCTTCTTGAGTTAAAGTTATAATTGCTACTCCTAAATCACTGATTACCTCCATCTTTTCACTCAAACAATACCCCAATAACTTCAGTCTATTCACTGAATTATTATCGTGAATTTTATCGTAAACCCAATCGTTTCGTGCACCTTTCTCAATTAAAAAACTGACTACTTGATGGGTTTTAGAACTAACCGAATTAAATCTAAAATTACCTGTATCAGTCATGATACCAGCGTATAAACATTCAGCGATATCTTGATCTATTTCATCTATATCGCCTAGCAATTCAAAAAACTCAAAAATCAATTGAGCCGTAGAACAAGCTGATGTATCTGAAAAATTAAAATCAAAAGTATCAGGTTGCTGATGGTGGTCAATCAATACTTTTAATGCATTTGAACGCTCAACTATAGGTGCATAAGAATCAATTCTGACTAAAGTATTGAAGTCTAAACAGAAAATTATCTCTGCAGATTGAGTAATTTTTTTAGCTTTTTCTTCATTAAAGCAATATTCTATAACATGTTCATCGCCTTTCATCCATTTTAAAAAACTAGGATAATCATTAGGTGTAATGACGTGAACCGAATGACCTTTTTTAATAAGGTAATTGTAAAGTGCTAAAGAAGAACCCATAGCATCACCATCTGGTCCTTTGTGAGTGGTAATAACAACCTTTCTTGGTTCCGACAAAAAGGCTTTTAACTGATTTAATTCTGTTGCTTTCATAAAGTTTGCTAAAATAAGAATAAATCTGAGTGTAAATAGCAAAGGAATTTTATAAATTCGCGCCATAAAATTTAAAACATAAAAATGGCAACTAATAGAACCTTTACAATGATTAAGCCCGAAGCTGTAAAAAATGGACACATCGGAGCTATATTAGAACGAATTAATGCTGCTGGCTTTACTATCGTAGCAATGAAAAAAACAGCTCTTACTTCTGAAAAAGCAGGAGAATTTTATGCTGTACATAAGGAACGCCCATTCTATAGAGAACTCGTAGACTACATGAGCTCCGGACCTATCGTAGCTGCTATTCTTGAAAAAGGAAATGCTGTTGCCGATTTTAGAACGCTTATTGGTGCAACTGATCCATCTGAAGCTGCTGAAGGTACTATTCGCAGTGAATTTGCAGAAAGCAAAGCTAAGAATGCTGTTCATGGCTCTGACTCTGACGAAAATGCTGCTATTGAAGGTGATTTCTTCTTTTCAGCCGAAGAAAGATTCTAGAACAAACTAATATCAATAAAAAAGCTCTAATAAATACTAGGGCTTTTTTTATTTTAAAACCAAATCCATTATCACTTCTTTTCCAACAGCAGTATTTAAATCTTTAACGATTTCAGACTTCTTGTAAGAAAGCTCTTGTCTTAAAGTGGAAGAATTTAAACGAATATGTAATTTTTTATTATGAATAAAGACTTCTTCGGTATATTTAGCCAAACTAGGCCCTAAAACCTTGTCCCATTCCGTCATTATTTTGACTTCATCGAGTTTACGCTCCCAACCACTTTGTTTTAAAAAATCTTGGATAACCTCGCCTAAAGATTGCTGATTACTCTTCCTTTTCAATAGCTCCGTTTTTTATGTGAAACAATTTGTAATCGGCATTAATCTTATTAAAGATTTGCTTAGAACGTTCAGGATGGGTATCCGTCACGAATATTTGACCAAAATGATGTTGATCGACTAGTTTCATAAGGTGTTCCACTCTATTGTCATCTAATTTATCAAAAACATCGTCTAAAAGAAGCATAGGCTTGTAGCCTAATGCATCCTGCATAAAATCAAATTGTGCTAATTTGAGTGCAAGCAAATATGTTTTTTGTTGACCTTGAGAGCCAACTCGTTTTATAGGATGACCATTTAGGTGAAATATTAAATCATCTTTATGCACACCAACTGAAGTGAATTTAACTAACCTATCTTTTTCTAAGTTTTGTTGACATAAATCTAGAAAATTCTTTTCGGAAAGTTGAGAGTCGTAATGTATAGTCACTTGTTCACTAGTGTTAGAAATAGCTTTGTAATAATTTAGAAAAATAGGTGCTAACTGTTTTAAAAATAATTGCCTTTTCTCGAAAATAATATGAGCTAGTGGTGCTAACTGTTCATCATACAATGATAAGTTAGATAGATTAGCGGTATTTGAATCTGAATATTTCAAAAGTGCATTTCTTTGTAAAATCAATTTATTGTAGGCTATTAATGTGTTAAGATATTCTTTATTAAATTGAGAAATAACACTATCCATGTATTTTCTTCTCACTTCACTTCCTGACAATAATAATTCATTATCAGTTGGTGAAACCATAACAAGAGGAAATAATCCGATGTGTTCAGCTAGTTTATCATATTTCTTTTTGTTACGCTTAACCACTTTTTTTACTCCAGTCTTGAAAGCACATTGTACTAATTCCGTTTTATCATCCTTTTCAAAAACACCTTCGATAGTCATAAAAAATTGGTCGTGAAGCACATTCATACTATCCTTTTTAACAAAAAAACTTTTGGTAAAGGATAAATAATGAATAGCATCTAGTAAATTTGTCTTTCCAGAGCCATTATCACCAACAAAACAATTTATATTTGGTTTAAAATCTAAACGACTATCGGAATGATTTTTAAAATTTAAAACGGATAATTTTTTTAAATACATAATTGTTCATATTCTACAGCACTAAAGTATCTTTTTTTTAAGTTATTGGAAGTCAATTACATCAAACTTTTTCAAATGGAAAAAAAGATTATTTTTGTTGCTCAAATTTTATTTAAAAATGGCAAAAAAGAAAGATAGAACTGAAGAAAAATTCGCAGCAGTTGAGGAAACATTATCAAGAACTGAACAATGGGTAGAAAATAATCAAAAGACTTTATCTACAATTGTTTTTACAATAGTTGGTGTTATTGCTTTATTCTTGGCATTCGACAAGTTTTACCTTGAACCTGTAAATGAAAGGGCTCAACAAAAACTTTTTAAAAGTGTTAATTATTTCGAAGCTGACTCTTTTAATTTAGCACTTTATGGTGTAAATGACGAATATGGTCTTCTAGATATTGTTGATGAATATGGTTCAAGTGATGCAGGTAATCTTGCGAATTACTATGCAGGTATATCTTTTCTAAATATGGGTGATAACGAAAGTGCTATTGATTATTTAAGCGACTTCTCATGTGATGATGAAGTAGTATCTTCTATTGCTTTTGGAAGTATGGGAGATGCTTATATGAATATAGGTGAGTTTGAAGATGCTATCAACTTTTGGACTAAAGCTGCTTTCAATAGTAAAAACAATTTCACTACACCAATTTACCTTAAAAGAGCGGCAATGGCTCTAGAGGAAGATGGTAATATTGATAGAGCATTAGAATACTATTCTACTATTAAAAAAGACTATTCAGAATCAGACGAGGCCAGAGATATTGATAAGTTCATTACTCGTGCTCAATTGAAACAATAATTTAATAGCTCGCACAGCGAGCTTTTTTTATGGCTACAGTTAATAAAAATTTATCCAATTACGATTTCAGCTTAGTTCCCTCTGCTAGAGAAATGAAGTTTGGTGTTGTAGTTGCCGAATGGAACAAAAATATTACAGAAAGATTATTCAAAGGGGCTATGGATGGTTTATTAAACTGCGGTTGCGAGGAAAGTAATATTATCAGAAAAAATGTACCGGGTAGCTTTGAAATTCCATTAGCAGCTCAATTCTTTTTCGAATCAACAGATGTAGACGCCGTCATTTGTTTAGGAAGTGTTGTTCAAGGGGAAACTAAGCACTTTGATTATGTATGTAAGACTACAGCTTTAGGTATAAAAGATGTATCCCTTAAGTATAATAAACCTGTAATTTTTGGTGTACTTACTGATAACACTATAAAACAAGCTATTGACCGCTCTGGTGGAAAGTATGGAAATAAAGGCACTGAAGCCGCTATAAGTGCTGTCAAGATGGTCAATTTATCATCTCAGTTTTAACTTTCTTTTTTTTCTAATATTGTGCTTATAACTTAAGCCAGAATTAAATACTTTTTCGAAATTGCTTAATTTAATTTGCTCTTATTGCTATCTACTCTCTTTTTTGGATACAACACAATTTTTATTTTAAATTCAAGCAATAAATTATATAGTACTTGGGTAGTCAATGGATATACTCAATTAGGATTTACACCCTCAATAAGTATTTCAGATATTAATACCAACCTTACTACCCCAAATTTTGATGTGGTATTTGTTGATGAAAATTATTCCTATGTAGATTCATTGAATGATTACATAGTTTACCTTTCCACTGAAAATGGACGGCAAATAGTTTGAAATTGCATTTAAACCTATAAACTTCTATTCAACAGAAAATCTACTATAAGAACGTTTATAGTAATTGGTGAAAAATAAAAAAGGCCCGATAAATCAGACCTTTTTGCGGAGAGAGAGGGATTCGAACCCCCGGTACATTGCTGTACAATGGTTTTCAAGACCACCGCATTCGACCACTCTGCCATCTCTCCTGCGGAGGGCAAAAGTAAAATATTTTTAGTTTTATTTCACATATTGTAAAAAAAAATCAATAAAATTTTTAGAATTAATTATCGATATTAATTTTTTAACTTAGCATTATGAAGAATCATCTATTTACTAAGAGTATTTTCACTTGCTTTTATCTCTTATTTTTTCAGACATTTTCTTACGCTCAACAATTAGATGCAAGGTTTGATATTGCTCACTTTCAATCCGAAAATAAACCCTATATTGAAACTTATTTATCTGTAAATGGAAATGGAGTAAGCTATTTAAGCAAGGCAAATGGCACTTTCCAAGCCGAACTTGCTGTTGTTATTGAATTCCTTCAAAATGATAATGTAATAAAAGTAGACAAGTATAATTTATCTAGCCCAGAAATAAAAGATACTTCCAAAGTCGATTTTGTTTTTTTAGATCAACAACGCTATCAACTTTCAGAGGGAAATTATACTATTAGATTAAATATAACAGATAATAACAAAACTGATGAAAAAATTAAGTATGAACAAGCCATTACAATAAAATCAATAATTAATGGTTTTTCTGATATTCAATTAGTAGAATCATATAGCCAAACAAAAGATAAAAATATACTTAGTAAAGGCGGTTATGATTTAGTACCTTTTATTTCAAATCTTTACAATACTAGTAATAAAAAATTAAGCTGCTATTTTGAGTATTATTCTGAAACTGATGAAGAAATACTAATTCAAAGCAGTATTGTTTCGAAATCAACTTATAAAATAGTTGATGAGCTAATCAAAAGAAAAAAATGTAAATCTGTATTTGATGCTAGTTTGATTACTTTTTCTATCAAAGACTTAATAAGTGGTACATATGTTTTAAAAATTGAGGCAATAAATAGAAATAATGAAGTTATACATACTCAAAAACGGCAATTTTACAAGATTAATAAAGACCTAAAAAACGAAATTATTTTTGATGATACTTTTACATCATTATTAAACAATAAAGATACCCTTAAACAATATATCGAGTATTTACACCCATTACAATCACCAACAGAATATATTCGAGCTAAAAACTTAGATTATGAGAATATAGAAATTCTAAAAAATTATTTTTATAGTTTTTGGTATGATCGAGATCCATTCGACACAGAACAGAGTTGGAAAAATTATTTTTATTTAGTAAAACTCGTCAACAAAGAATTTGGAAATGGAATAGTTGATGGGTTCTTATCTGATAGAGGAAGAATATACTTAAGATATGGTTCTCCAAATTCTAGATCACAAGAAATTATGCCTAAGGGGTTTCAACCATTTGAAGTTTGGCACTACTATTCCATTGGTAATGAAAGGGATATTAAGTTCATATTTTCTAACGATAAAATGCCTAATGAGTATCGCTTAGTTTACACTAATAAATTCGGTGAAATCAATGATAAAGACTGGCTAAATCGATTCGAAGAAAATTATTATGATGATTTCGATGAAGGAAAAAAATCTCCTATTGATTATTACAATAACCCTAACTAACAACACTTGAATAGCTTTTTATTGATTTTGCTAAAATTTTATGCTCGACTTCCAATGGGTTTAATTTATATTTTAGGTTTCAAATTTACCATTCTTCTAAAACTATTTTCTTACAGAAAAAAAGTAATTGATAATAACCTTAAAAATGCTTTTCCAGACAAAGACAAGTCTTACTTAAGAAATATAAAACATCAATTTTACTTATATTTTGGCCAACTATTAGCAGAATCCGTAAAGCTATTTCATTGTTCTTCAGATACGATTAGAAAAAGACATAAATTTGTTAATGACTCTCAGGTAAATGCTTTTTTAAAACAAAATAAAGATGTCCTTATAGTTTTGGGTCATTATGGAAATTGGGAATGGGCTCTTCTAGCCTCCTCATTAAATTTTGATGCCGAAATGGTAGGTATTTATAAACCACTTTCTTCTACATTTTGGAATAAGCAAGTTTTAAAAATACGCTCTCAATTTGGTGCAACCTTACTAAGTATGAAAGAAAGTGTTCGCCACCTCTTAAAAAAAGGAAAAAAAGCTAGAATAATTGGTGTTTTGTCAGACCAAACTCCTTCTACTGATGAATTGAATCATTGGATTAATTTTTTAAATCAAAAAACTCCTGTATTTTTGGGTACTGAGAAGTTGGCAAAAAAGATGGATTGCCCTGTATTTTTTGCACACATAAAGCCTTTGAGTCGTGCTAAATATGAAATAAATTTTGAACTCATAACTGACACGCCAAATCAATGCCAAGAAGGAGAAATTACTCGCTTACATTCCCAGATTTTAGAACATAATATTAATAGAAATCCAGCCTATTGGCTGTGGTCACATAGAAGATGGAAACACCAACAAAAGTAGCAGTAGTAATTCTTAACTACAATGGTATTCATTGGCTTAAAAAGTTTTTGGGAAATGTAGTGGAAAAAACTTCTAATGCCGAGGTGATTATTACCGATAATGCATCAACAGATGATTCTGTTAATTACATAACTAACAATTTTCCTAGCGTAAAACTTATTCTAAACAAAACTAATGAAGGTTATGCTGGTGGCTATAACAAAGCGTTACAACAGATAAGCGCTGAGTATTTTATTTTACTTAATTCCGATGTAGAGGTTACTAAAAATTGGATTACACCAATCATCGAATTAATGGATAGTGACAAGAGTATAGCTGCTTGTCAACCTAAAATAAAGAAATACGACGATAAAAAAAGTTTTGAATACGCAGGTGCAAGTGGTGGTTTTTTAGATAAGTATGGCTATCCATTTTGTAGAGGTAGAGTCTTTGAAACTTTAGAAGAAGACAAGGGACAATATGAAGATACTTCTGAAGTATTTTGGGCTAGTGGGGCTTGTCTTTTTTTACGTTCTGAAGCTTTTTATGAAGTTGGTGGTTTTGATTGGGACTTCTTTGCTCACATGGAAGAAATTGACCTATGTTGGAAACTTAAAAATAAAGGTTATAAAATTATGTGCGAGCCTAAATCATCTGTTTTTCATGTTGGAGGAGGGACTTTAAGTAGTGGAAGCACTTTTAAAACCTATCTGAACTATAGGAATAACCTATTAATGTTATATAAGAATCTTAATCCTAAAAAGCGTTTCAGCACTTTATTCAAACGTATGCTTTTGGATGGATTATCTGCTATAAAATTCATTTTGAATGGCAAACCTAAGCATGTGTTTTATATTTTGAAAGCACACCTTAAGTTCTACACTTTACTTAGTGCATTTAAAAAGAAAAGACCACAAAGCTATCAAGCTAAATTATTTCCAAAAAGCGTAGTCTATTTATATTTTATAAAGCGTCTAAAAACTTACAATCAGCTCAATAAAGATTTTAACTGATTTACAGTATAATCTATCTCTACAATCGTATTGTATTTACTAAATGAAAAACGCAATGAAGGACGACTCATATCACTACCGATAGCTCTTAGTACATGAGAACCTAAATTACTACCTGAGGAACAGGCACTACCACTAGAAGATGCTATGCCCATAATGTCTAAATTGTAGAATAACATTTCGCCAATTTCAGTTTGGGGAAAAAGAACGTTTAAAACTGTGTACAATGAATTTTCTAAGCTTTCACTCTCGCCATTGAACTCTACTCCGGGAATAGCATCTTTCAAGCCTTTTATCATATGTTTTTTTATCATCTCTATATGTGCTCTATGTTCATCTAAATCACGATATGAAACGTCCATAGCCTTTGATAATCCAGCGATACCATAAACATTCTCTGTTCCAGCACGCATATTCCTCTCTTGACCACCTCCTGAAATAAAAGGTTTTATTGTGATATCGGCATTGATATATAAAAAACCGTTGCCTTTAGGCCCATGAAATTTATGCGCTGCACCTGTCAAGAAATGTATTGGTAATTCTTGTAAATCAAAGGTGTAATGCGCCATAGTTTGAACCGTATCAGAATGAAAAATAGCATCATAAGTATGACACATTTTGCCGACAGCCATGATATCTAATATATTACCAATTTCATTATTGGCATGCATCAAGGAAACAAAACTTCGGTTGTTAGATTTTAACAATTCTTCAAGGTGGGACAAAACAACATTTCCCTTATCATCTAAATCCACATAAGATAGCTTTATCAATCCCTTTGTAGCCATATCTTCCAGAGTGTGACCTACTGCATGGTGTTCAATTCTTGAAGTAATAGCGTGATTAATTCCCAAATCTACCATACCACATCGGATAGCCATATTATCAGCCTCAGTACCACCTGAAGTGAAAAATATTTCTCCTGGCTTACAATTCAAATGTTTAGCAACATTTTTTCTTGCTTTTTCAACTATTGAACGAGAAACTCTGCCAAATGAATGTATAGAAGATGGATTGCCAAATCCATCTTGTAGAATAGGCATCATAACGTCTATCACTTCCTTATCAATTGGCGTTGTCGCCGCATTATCTAAATAAACTTTCATTGTCTAATTTATAGTCAATTCTTTAATTTCATTCATAAAGCGTTCAGCCAAATTATCGGCATTCTCTTGACTTCCACTTTCTGTATATATTCTTATGATAGGCTCGGTATTAGATTTTCTTAAGTGAACCCATTCTTCAGCAAAATCTATCTTTACGCCATCTATTGTTGTAACATCTTCGTGAGCATATTTTTTTGATATTGCTGACAAAATCATATCTACATCAATTTCTGTTGTTATTTGAATTTTATTTTTTGACATAAAGAAACTTGGATAAGTAGCCCTTAACTCCGAGCATTTCATTTTCTTTTCTGCTAATAGGGACAAAAATAGTGCAATACCTACAATTGAATCTCTACCATAATGCGAATCTGGAAAAATAATTCCTCCATTTCCTTCACCACCAATTATAGCCTTACATTGTTTCATTTGGGTGACTACATTGACTTCACCTACTGCCGAAGAAAAATATTGACCTCCATGCTTGTGAGTGACCTCTCTCAAAGCTCTTGAAGAGGATAAATTAGAAACTGTATTTCCTTTTTCTTTGGAAAGGATATAATCAGCACATGCCACTAGAGTATATTCTTCACCAAACATACTACCATCTTCATTAACAAGAGCTAACCTATCTACATCTGGATCAACAACTATACCACAATCGGCATTTGTTTCCACTACTAGCTTAGAAATTTCTGTCAAATGTTCAGCTAAAGGCTCGGGGTTATGAGGAAAGTGTCCGTTAGGCTCACAATATAAAGGAACACAACTAACTCCTAAATTTTCTAAAAGTGCTGGAACGGCCATTCCACCAGTAGAATTTACAGCATCTACTACAATCTTAAATTTAGCAGCCTTAATAGCATCTGTATTTACCAATTTTAATTTCAATACACTGTCAATATGTTTCTGAATATAAGTACTATCATAATGATATTTTCCTAAATCATCAACCTCAGCAAAATTATAATCATCGGCTTCTGCAATAGCTAAAACCTCAGCACCATCATAGGCATTAATGAATTCTCCTTTTTCATTCAATAATTTTAAAGCGTTCCACTGTTTAGGGTTATGACTTGCGGTTAAAATAATTCCACCATCAGCATTTTGCATTTGAACAGCCAGCTCTACAGTAGGTGTTGTTGATAATCCTAAATCATAAACATTTATTCCTAAAGCTTGTAAAGTACTTATTACTAATTGACGAATTATTTCTCCTGAAATCCTAGCATCTCTTCCTACAATGACATTAATAGACTTTTTTTGACATCGATTTTGTATCCAACAACCATATGCAGCTGTAAAACGAACCGTATCAATAGGGGATAAACTCTCACCTACCTTACCGCCAATGGTTCCTCTAATACCAGAAATAGATTTGATTAAAGTCATTTGATAATTTTTGATTAGGACAAAAGTAATATTTTAAAATATTTGAATTAGATATGTTAAAAAAACCTTCATAATTAAATCGTTTATCTTTACAAAATAAATTTAGTATACAACAACAATACTAGAGAAAAATATGTTGAATACCTACTCTTTTTTGGCTAAAAAAGCAAGTGTTAATTTCTTTGTTCAAAAAGTTATCTCAATAAAATTTGAATCACAAAACTTTAAACTTATATTTATAATATGTTTGAAGACGGATTGAATTCACGAGAAGAAAGCAAAATTAATCACTTAATAAATAGGTTTAACGAAATGTTAGACTCTGATCAATATTATTACTTTGATTCTCATGACATAGAAAAAATTATTGATTTTTACCTTGAAAATCTCAACAAAGCTAAAATTAGAGATGCTTTTTTTCTTTATGAAAAATTATATCCATTTTCATCACAATTAAAAATCAAAAAAGCTCAGACATTATTATATTTTGACAAGCCTTCAGATGCATATGATGTAATCAAGGAACTACCTCCATCAAATAATGATGAATACTTATTTACACTTGCTACAATTTATAGTAAATTAAATAAAAATAAAAAGGCTATATCAATATTTGAATATTTATTAAACTCAAATAATAATGAAGAACTACTTTCTGTTTTAGCTAATGAGTATCAAAAAATTGATAATTACTCAAAATCAGCCGATATGCTGGAGAGATTACTTATCATTAATAAACATAATGAGATAAATTGGTATTCTTACATTATTACCTGTGAAATATCAAAAAAATCAAACCGATCATTGTCCTTTATCAAAAACTATCTAAAATCTAAACCTTACGATCATTTAGCTTGGTTTTATTTAGGAATCATATACCAAAGAATGGACAATCATTTGGATGCAATAGATGCATTTGATTACAGTATATGTATTAAGGAAAATTATATTAATGCATATACTAGCAAATCGGAGTCATTATCTGAGCTTGGATATTACCACAAAGCTATAGATTGCTACAAGGAATCTTTTAAATATGATGAGCCAGACGCAACATCATATTTTGATATTGGTGAATTATATGAGAAAATGGACAATCTAAATAAGGCTAAATCATACTTTTATAAAAGTATTAGAAAAGAGGAGAATTTTGCTGAAGCTTGGTGCGCCGTAGCACTTATTTTAGATTCACAAAACCAGCACGTAGAAGCCTCATATCATATTAAAAAAGCTGTAGATATTAATTCTTCAAATATTGACTTCCTAATTGCATATGCTCAAATCAATGAAAAAATAGGCCTTATTAAGGAAGCCGAAATTGCTTATAAAAAAGTTTTAGAAATTGATGATTTGGATACTGAATCATGGTTAAACTATAGCCAGTTACTACATAAAAACGAATCTATATATAAAGCTATTGAGGTACTTCAAAAAGGTGTTAAATTGAATCCAAAAAATGCAAAATTATGCTACAGATTATCAGCATATCTCTTTCAATCTGGAAGCGAAAATCAAGCTTTATCAATATTCGAAAAAGCACTATCCATCGACTATGATTTACATGAAGAAATTTTTCAATATTATCCTAGTATAAAAGATAATAAAAATCTGCTAAATTTGCTGATTGAATATAAAAAATAAACTACTTATGAATTTCGATCTACCTTATTTGCCACAAAGAGCATCTAAACCTCGAATAAATGGCCTTACAATGATGATGGATAAAGGCTTAAGTATTAGACAAGTAGAAAATTTTATAGAAACTGCTGGTGAACTCACTGATATGGTTAAGTTTGGTTTTGGGACATCTATTATTTCACCATTCCTAGCTGAAAAAATTAAGCTTTATCAAAATGCAAATATTGATGTTTATTTGGGAGGAACACTGTTTGAAGCCTTTATTGCTAGAGATAGATTTGAAGACTATCAAAGAATGCTTCATAAATATAATATTAATACCGTTGAAGTTTCTGACGGATCCATAGAAATATCGCATAAAGAAAAATGTAGTTATATCACGAAACTTAATAAAAACTTTAAAGTACTATCAGAGGTTGGTTCTAAAGATGCCAATAAATTAATCCCTCCTTATAAATGGATAGAATTAATGCAAAAAGAACTTGATGCCGGTTCATGGAAAGTTATCGCTGAAGCTCGTGAAGGAGGTAATGTTGGTATTTTTAGGGGAAGTGGTGAAGTGCGTTCTGACTTAATAGAAGAAATTTTAACAAAAATTGATAATGATCAAATTATTTGGGAATCACCACAAAAAACTCAGCAAGTATGGTTTATTAAATTAATGGGACCTAATGTTAACCTTGGAAATATTGCTTATAATGAAGTTATTCCTTTAGAGTGCCTAAGACTAGGATTAAGAGGAGATACTTTCTTCGACCACATTCCAAAATAGTATTAAAAAAATGACAGTTCAGGAGCTCAAGCGTTTAATTGATGGAAATGAAGACATTACTATTATTGACATTAGAGAAGCTTATGAATTTGAGGATGGTTCTATTTGTGAGTTAAACATTCCACTAGCACAATTTTTAAGTAAAATTAATGATATACCCAAGGATAAACTAGTTGTGCTATATTGTAATAGTGGAAAAAGAAGTTGTTCATTAAAATACATGATTGAAAAACTTCACTCATTCAACAACCTTACCCATCTAGAAGGTGGTTTTCAAAAATGGCAAGAAGAGGTCGCAACGCTGTAATTATGAAAACATTTATTATGAGATTATTTAAAGGTGTTGCAATGGGTGCCGCAAATGTAATACCTGGAGTTTCAGGTGGTACTATAGCTCTCATAACTAACATATATGAAGAGCTGATTGATTCTCTCAAATCCTTCAACTTAAATGCATTAAAACTAATTTTAAAAGGTCAATTCAAAACACTTCACAGTCAATTAAACTTAAATTTTCTCATGCCTATTATTTTGGGTATAGTGTTGAGTATTTTAAGTTTAGCTAAATTATTTGATTACCTTTTAGTAGAATATCCCGCACATACTTGGGCATATTTTTTTGGATTAGTGTTAGCCTCTGTTTACTATGTTGGGCTAAAAGTCAAAAATTGGAATTTGAAAATAATAGTAACACTAATAATAGGAGCTTTAGTCGCTTTAACAATTTCTTTTGCATCTCCATCTCCTAGTGAAAACACTTCTTATTTCTATATTTTCATTTGTGGATTAATTGGAATATGCGGTATGATTCTACCAGGATTATCGGGATCTTATATTTTGATGCTGATGGGAAATTATCATCTATTGATGGTAAAATCTATTAATAGTATTTCAGAATTTACTCAAGCTCTACTAAGTGGTAATTTTTCTACTTTTTATTCGAGTTCAGAATTCAATTTATTGATTTACTTCTTTATATTCCTTATCGGATCAGTAGTAGGTTTAATTGTTTTTTCAAATATCATTTCTTGGATATTTAATAAATATCAAGATGCAACACTCGCGCTTCTTACTGGATTTGTTTTTGGATCGTTAAGTATCATATGGCCATGGAAAAAAGAAATTTTTAATAGTGAAATAATTGACAGAAACGGCGAGCCTCTGCTAGCAGGTTACGAACGCTATTTACCAGAAATATGGGGAATAAATGAGCTCTTTGTAGTTATAATGATGCTTATTGGAGTACTTTCAATAGTATTTGTTGAATTTTTAGCTAAACAGAAATAATGAAATCCTTTGGAGTTATTGGATACCCTCTAGAACATTCTTTATCAAAATCCTATTTTGAAAATAAGTTTTTGAATGAAAATATAAAAGGTGTAGAGTATCTTAATTTAGAGTGTCAAGATTTAGATAAATTATTCAATTCTGAGCAATTAATAAAATTAGATGGCTTTAACGTTACTATACCACATAAAGAAAACATTATAACCTATTTAGATGAATTAATTCCTGAGGCTCAAGCTATTGGGGCAGTAAATTGTGTAAAAAATAATGGAGGTAAGCTAGTGGGACACAATACAGACTATCTAGGCTTTTTGAACTCTCTTGAACCAATTTTAAAGCCTCATCACAAAAGTGCATTAGTACTTGGAAATGGCGGAGCTACAAAAGCTGTTATTTATGCTTTACAAAAGCTAAATATTACATTTGAAATAGTGTCTAGAAATTCTTCATTTGATTATACTGACGTAGATAATAAGTGTATAGAAAAACACCAAATAATTATTAATTGCACACCATTAGGCACCTATCCTCAAATCGAAAGTTTTCCACAGATACCCTATCAATTTTTATCAGAAAAACATATTCTCTATGATTTAGTTTATAATCCTAAAATAAGTCTTTTTCTTTCCTATGGAAAAGAGAAAAACTGCATAATTAAAAATGGATTAGAAATGCTAACTATTCAAGCAGAAGAAGCATGGAACATATGGAAAGGTAAAAATTACACTTATTAATATTTTTAATGTTAAATTTGCATAAATCTAATCAATAGACAAGATGACCCAAGATTCAAACGAGGTTGAAAAAGAAATCATTAAACAAGAGTTACACAATGAAAATACTTTAATTGAAATTGACTACAACTCATTTACTCCTCAAGAATTACAGCAACAAGTATCCGAACTAATTACAACGGAAAATATATATTCAGTTGCTAAGAGTATTGATGCAATCAAAGCTGCGTTTTATAAAAAAATAAATACCGAAAAAAAAATCCATAAAGAAGAGTATTTAAAAAATGAAGGCCTTGAAGAAGAATATAAGTTTGTCCATCCATTAGAAAAAGATTTTAAAAAACTCTTCAGCGAATTCCGTAAAAAGAAAGCCGAATACAGAAAGAAAATAGAGTTAGACTTTGCTAAAAACCTCAAGATAAAAACTCAAATCATTAAGGATATAGAAAGTATTATTAGTGATGAGGAAACTATTAAAGAGACATTTGAAAAATTTAGAGCGTTACAAGATAAGTGGAGAGCTACAGGAGAAGTCGGTATAGGTTATAGAAATGACATTTGGAAGTCATACCACCATCAAGTTGAAAAATTCTATGATTTCATAAAGATCAATAACGACTTACGAGATTTAGATTTTGATAGAAACCTAAAGCAAAAAACTAGTTTGTGTGAACAGGCAGAAGCCTTAATGGAAGAAAAATCCATAAATAAGGTACACACTGAATTACAGCTTCTTCATGAAAAATGGAAAGACGTAGGACCAGTCAAAAGAGAGCTCAGGGAAGAAATATGGGAACGTTTTAAAGAAGCTACACATAAATTACACAAAAGAAGAAACGAACACTTCCTTGACTTAAAAGAAAAAGGTAAACAATCTTTTGAGAATAAATCTGTGATTTGTCAAAAAATTGCTACTCTTACTGAAAGTGAAGTTAAGTCTCATAACGAATGGAATAAGTTAACTTCACAAGTAAAAGAGTTAGAATCTGATTGGAAGAAACAAGCTCCCATGAGCAAAGAAGATAATAAAGCGGCTTGGAAAATTCTAAGAGAAACACTTTCTAATTTTTACGCTAAGAAAAACGAATTTTACAAAGAGAAGAAGCAAGAAAATAAACAAATCATACAAAGTAAAGTTGTCTTGTGTGAAAAAGCCGAAGAATTAGTCAATTCGCAAGTCAGTTGGAAAGAGAAAACAGATAAGCTCAATAAACTTAATGAAGACTGGAAGAAAAGTGGCTACCTGCCTAAATCTCAATCGGATAAACTATGGAAGAGATTTAGAATAGCTATTGATAATTTCTACGATAGCAAAAAAAGCTTCTATAAGGAACTAGACAAAGAAAAAGAATTTAACCTAGCTAAAAAAGAAAAGTTCTTAAAAAGAATTCAAAAATTTAAGCTTTCTGAAGATAAAAAAGTAAACCTTAATACTATTGAAGATTTTCAAAAAGAATGGCGCAATCTCGGCTATGTTCCTAGAGACAAAAATCAAATAGAGGATGATTTTAGAAAATCTATTGATAGCTTTTACAAAGAAATGAAAGTTGATATGAAAGAACTTAACGATATTAAGTTCAAAAATAAACTAGAAACTTTAAAAGCTAAATCTGATTCATTTGTAATAGATAAAGAAAAGCAATTCATTAGAAATAAAATTAACGATTTACAAAAAGATGTTAATCAATACGAAACTAACATCTCTTTCTTTGGTTCATCTAAAGGCGCTGACAAACTCAAATCTCAGATAGAAAAGAAGATAGAAAACGGAAAAGCTGAAATAGACTCACTTAAAGATAAACTAAAACAGCTTAACAGCCTGTAAATGGGATTCAAAATCGTATCGGATTTTAGCCCTATGGGCGACCAGCCTACAGCAATAAAACAATTGGTTGAGGGTATAGACAATGGGGAATCACATCAGACTTTATTAGGGGTTACTGGTTCAGGAAAAACCTTTACAGTAGCCAATGTTATTAAAGAGGTTCAAAAGCCAACTCTAGTTCTTAGTCACAACAAAACACTAGCAGCACAATTATACAGCGAGTTCAAGCAATTCTTTCCCCATAATGCCGTAGAATACTTTGTATCCTATTACGATTATTATCAGCCAGAGGCATATATACCAAGTAGTGGTACATACATAGAAAAAGATTTATCAATAAATCAAGAAATAGAGAAGCTAAGATTGAGCACCACCTCAACCCTCTTATCAGGAAGAAAAGATATTATTGTTGTTGCTTCTGTATCCTGTATTTATGGTATAGGAAACCCTGATGAATTCAGCAATAACGTTATTGAAATTGAGCAAAATCAAAAGGTTAGTCGTAATAAGTTACTAAATCAACTAGTAACCTCACTGTACTCACGTTCTGATATCCAATTCGAAAGAGGTAATTTTAAAGTTCAAGGAGATACTGTTTCTGTTTTTCCAGCCTATGCAGATATAGCCTATAAAATTCACTTTTGGGGTGATGAAATTGAAGAAATAGAAAGTTTTGATCCTTTAAACAACACTATTTTAGAAAAGTTCGAATACTTACGCATTTATCCCGCTACAATTTTTGTAGCTTCTAAAGAGCGTATACAAAGTGCTATTCATCATATACAAGATGATTTGATGGATCAGGTACAGTTTTTAAACAACACTAATAGAAAGCTAGAGGCTAAACGATTAGATGAGCGTGTCAATTACGATTTGGAAATGATTAGAGAACTTGGTTATTGTTCTGGTATAGAAAATTATTCACGCTACTTTGATGGTCGTATGCCAGGAACTCGTCCGTTCTGCCTAATCGACTATTTTCCAAAAGAATTCTTGACTGTAATAGATGAAAGTCATGTGACATTACCTCAGATAAGAGCTATGTTTGGTGGCGACCGTTCAAGAAAGGAAAACCTCGTAGAGTATGGCTTTCGTTTACCAGCTGCTATGGACAATAGACCATTGAAATTTGAAGAATTTGAGAACATTAATAATCAATTCATTTATGTTAGTGCTACTCCAGCCGATTATGAGCTAGAACAATCTGGTGGCGTCGTAGCTGAACAAGTAATTCGCCCTACAGGCTTATTAGATCCCAAAATAGACGTCAGACCCTCACTCAACCAAATTGACGACTTACTAGAAGAAATTAAACTGAGAGTTGATAAAGACGAGCGTACCCTTGTAACAACACTAACTAAACGAATGGCTGAGGAATTGACAAAATACCTAACACGTTTTGATATTCGTTGCCAATACATACACTCGGATGTAGATACACTAGAGCGAGTAGAAATACTACACGAATTGAGAGAAGGTCTGTTTGATGTCTTGGTGGGAGTTAATCTACTTCGAGAAGGATTAGACTTACCTGAAGTTAGCTTAGTAGCTATTCTGGATGCCGATAAAGAGGGTTTTTTAAGGTCGGAACGCTCACTTACTCAAACCGCAGGTAGAGCGGCAAGAAACGTCAATGGTTTAGTTATTATGTATGCTGATAAAATAACACGCTCTATGAAACTCACTATTGACGAAACAAATAGACGTAGAGAAAAACAAATTGCTTTCAATACAGAGCACGGCTTAGTGCCTACCCCATTGAATAAAAAGAAAGACAATGCATTAACCAAGAGTCTTAATCCATACGCAGTAAAAGAAGGTATGAGTATGGCTTCTGAGATTGAAATAGATTACTCAAATCCAAAAGAATTGGAAAGAGCTATTAAAAACACCAAAAAACAAATGGAAAATGCAGCTCAAGACTTGGATTTCCTAGAGGCTGTAAAACTTAGAGATAAACTTACTGAGCTCAAGAAATTGAGAAAATAGTCTAATCATATCCCCAACGATGAACATCGTTATTAGCTTCCTCTATATCGTCTTTTACTAATTTAATACGCTGAGCTAGTAAACCAAATAGTTTGTCGTTAAGCATAAGCCAACGCATTTGTTCTTTATCGTTATCGGCTGCCTTAGCTACTTTTGCTAACAACTTAAAGCCATTAATTTCTAACCAACGAATAGCATCTTTTTTACCCTCAACGCCTTTGATAGTTGCTAGAAGATGAGGCGCGTTTTTAATCAACCAATCCGAAGCACTTTTATCGAAATAAAGCGCATGACAAAACAAGCCTAACTCAGGGTAGTTATTCTTCATAAGCCAATCTCTTATTTCAAGGTTTCCTGAAATAGCTTCACCCCAAGCAACAATGATTTTCTCTGGATATTTTTTCATAAAAAAAAGCCTCAATGATGAGGCTTTACGAAATTTACTTATTTTATCCTATCTATGCTTCTATGTTTGAAAAAATAACTTCCATTATCTACAGCAACTAGCTCCCATCCTCTTTGACCTAATAGGTTAATCACCTCAATTACTGAACCCTTTCCTTCAATTGATTTATTTAATCTATTTGTATGTTTTACACTGAAAGATCTGAATTTAAAAGAAAAACGAGGACTGTTCTTCTTAGAAATATTTTCCGTTACATTCATAACCATGTATGCATACGGTGCAGGTTTTTTTTCATTTAAAACTTTATCTTTTGTTGTTTTATCTTTTGAGTTATTGGGCATAGGTTTAGTTTGTGCCAATAAAGTCATTGGTAAAAAAATAATCAAAAGAATTAAAATATTCTTCATTGTTAAATATTTTTAATTAATAAATTTTTTATTTATCACCACCCAAGATAATCGGCAAATCACCTTCTCCATTTCCGATAACAATAACTTTACTATTAGGAGATTTAGATAGTTCTTGTGTAGTTTCAATACCTTTCCATTTAAGTAACTGAGGTGTAATTGTCTTTGTAACGATACGTTGAAAATCAGAAATTCCTTCTGCTTCAATTCTCTTTCTTTCCGCTTCTTTTGACTCTTTTAAAAGTTTAAACTCATATTCAAGTGCCTCTTGCTCTTGTCGTAGTTTATTTTCAATCGCTGCCTGTAGAGTTTGCGGTAAGGTTACGTCTCTAATAAGTATTGCATCTAAAAATAAATATTTATCAGCAATTGATTTTGAAGTTATTTCAAATACTTTATCTTCTACTTCTTCTCTTTTAGTAGAATATAATTCTTCAGGTAAATACTCGCCGATTACTTCTCTTGTAACAGAACGTATCTCAGGACGAATAATACTTTCTAAATAATCTTCTCCAACTAGGTCATGAAGATATCCTAATTGACTTACATTTGGAGTATATCTGAAAGATAAATCTATTTTGATTGAAAGACCGTTCTTAGACAATACTTCCATTGCTTCATAATCTTCTTGTATTTTTACATTATAAATGTATACTTTATTCCAAGGAGCAATAAAATGAAAACCCTGTGGAACCACTAGATCTTTGTCAAGACCACCTCCAAAACGTTTAAAAATGACTGCTTTTTCTCCTGGATTAACAGTGTAAAACATGTTACCTCCAGTTATTAAAAGAAAAATAATTGCTATAAACCCTAGAACGAAAAACCTTGGCAATTTAGGGTTAAATCCACCTGAATCATTATTTTCAAACATACTATTATATTTTTAAAATTGTTAAATGTTAGTAATTCTCTTTCTCAAGAACCATTCAATTGTCAAAAATACAAATAATAAAATGAAAATCCATTTCAAATTAATTAAATCACTCTGTGATTCCTCTTGAAAACTTAAACTTTTTGATTCTATAGCTAAAATTTCATTTTTAAGTTCAGAGAATTGTGATTTATAATATGATTTTCCATCATATTTTTGTGACAAATTAAAAAGAATTTGATGATTAGCTTGTAATGATATTTTTTCTAATTCTAGAGGTTGAACTGAAAACCTGCCCTTATTTAATAATTCTTTACCATTTAATAAAACTTTTGCCTCATATCTGTAATTACCGACTTTTAACTCATTTAACTCTAAGGTGTAACCTACAGATGTTTTATTAAATAAAAAATTGTATGCATTTTCATCTTCATCTCTTATCAAAAGACTCACCTCAGCATTATTGACTAGCTCATAGTTAGCATCGTATAAATCCGCTTCAATTAACAAAGGCTCATTCTCATAGATAAGTTTTTCATGTCGCAATCTAAAAGGTCTTTTATCTTCTTTGACAGACAAGAATTGAACGCATTTATTGATTAATTCATCAAATAGCTTATGATTATTAGTTTTTAGAAACTCATATAAACGCCATTTCCATAAGCCTTCAACAGCACAAACTGCATGTCTATATTCACCTTGCTTGCTAAACGTAAAGATGGGTTTTTGAGTAGTTATACCTAATATATTTTGAGTAAAAAGATGATGATATTCAGAGTTGAAGGTATATTCTGCTAATGGACTATATAAGGGTGGTAGTTCTTCCAACCACAAATTCCATTTATCATTCAATGAGAATAAAGAAAAGGAATTATAATCGAAATTAACCTCATTGAGCGTACTTTTAGACGGTAAATAACTAAACCATTCTAAAGATAGGGCTTGACTTGAATTTCCAATGAAATAAAAGGTAGGTATATTAGGTTCTATAATACTTAACTGAAAAGCAATTAACAAACTGTAAGGGCTGTAATCGCCATCAAAATCTGATGTATTTTGTACAACTAACTCATAATTTTCATTAGACTGTATAGATTTACTTATGGCAGCTATATCAGGGTGTGAGATATTACTCAATAAAAGTATTTTCTGCTTACTTTCTAGGACATCCACAAAGATATTTTGAGTATTGTTTAAGGTGTTTTGTTCTCCCTCCACAGCTTTGAGTTCAATTCTGTAATTATGAATACCAACGCTTTGAGCACTTATTTTATAGTCAAAAGAAATAATCTCGTCATTACGATTTATTAACTTCTCTTTTTTATCAAGTAAAACATCTCCTTCATAAATACTAACTTCTAGCATCTCTCCTTTGGAAAATTGAGATAAAACTGTAGTTGAAATAGGAAAAGAATTACCCAAATATGCAATTTCATTGTATGAAACTGAAGTCAATTCTAAATCTTTCTTGGCAATGGTATCTCCTAAACATATGGTATATAAAGGAGCGTTAAAAGGATAACTGGCATACAAAGGATTAGATCCTGAGTTATATATTCCATCAGAGGCAATGATATTAGCTACCACATTACGATTGGAATATATATCCGAAACCTCATTAAGATAATCTGATAAATTTGTTTTTCTGTCTTTAAAATCAAAACTTGGATTCCTTTCTACCTTTTCACCAAAGGCATATATCTCAACTTGAAAATCTTCCTCAAAATCAGCTTTTAAATCATCAAGTTCATTAACAAAATTAGTGTAGTAATAAAGGCTATCTGCATTGGCTAGTAAAGATGATGAATTGTCAACCCCAACTAAAATTATTGCTTGTTCTTTATGCGTAACAAACTGATTTATATAAGGTTTGAGCAATAAAAAAGTAAGAATAAAAAAAGTCGCAAAGCGTAGGGCGAATAAAAATCTTCTCAGCCATAAAGTGGATCTAAAGACTCCTTTATTGTACAGAACATAAGAAACAGCTATGGCAAGGGCAATACAACCCACAATCCATAGCATTGACCATTCTGTAGTAATGTAATTCATTAAGTAAGCATTCCTCCACAAACATTTAAGACTTGTCCTGAAATATATGCTGACATATCAGAAGCTAAAAAGACGGTAGCATTAGCAATATCTTCGGGTGTTCCTCCACGTTTCAATGGAATACTATCTGTCCAGCCTTTCACAATATTTTCATCTAACTTAGCCGTCATTTCTGTCTCTATAAAACCAGGTGCAATAACGTTACAACGTATGTTTCTAGAACCCAACTCTAGAGCTGTAGATTTTGAAAAACCTATAATACCAGCTTTTGAAGCCGAATAATTAGCTTGACCAGCATTACCTTTTACCCCAACAACTGAGCTCATATTAATTATAGAACCAGAACGTTGTTTAAGCATAGGTCTTAAAATAGCTTTAGTTAAGTTAAAAATAGACTTCATATTTACCTCCATAACCGTATCAAAGTCTTCTTCACTCATGCGCATGAGTAGGTTATCTTTGGTAATACCTGCATTGTTTACTAAAACATCAATGCTACCAAAAGTCTCCATGACTTGGTCGGCCAAATCTTGAGCAGCTTCAAATTTTGAAGCGTCCGATTTGAAGCCTTTAGCTTTTACACCAAAAGCTGATAATTCTTCTTCTAAACCTTTGGCTTTTTCTTCAGATGACAAATAAGTAAAAGCAATATTTGCCCCTTGCTTTGCAAAGGTTAATGCTATTCCTTTTCCTATTCCTCTTGAGGCACCAGTGATTATGGCCGTTTTACCTTCTAATAATTTCATTGTTTTTTAAATTTAAATGCTAAAATAATAGTATTCCAATAAAAAAGACGCTTAAAGCGTCTTTTCTAATAATTTTTATCGTTTGAGTTAGGCGTTAACACGCATCAGTTCGGCCATTTTAGAGCCAATTTTTGCAGGAGAAGCTACGACATGAATACCACATTCGCTAAGGATTCTCATTTTAGCCTCTGCCGTATCGTCTTCACCACCTACTATTGCACCAGCATGTCCCATAGTCCTTCCCTTAGGAGCAGTCTGACCAGCTATAAAACCAACTACTGGTTTTGTGCCATTTGCTTTAATCCAATGTGCAGCATCAGCTTCTAACTGTCCACCTATCTCACCAATCATAATAATAGCATCTGTTTCAGGGTCGTTCATCAATAATTCAACAGCCTCTTTTGTAGTCGTACCAATGATGGGGTCACCACCTATACCAATAGCAGTAGAAATTCCCATTCCTGCCTTAACCACTTGGTCTGCCGCTTCATAGGTTAGTGTTCCTGATTTAGAAACAACCCCTATCCTACCCGATTCAAAAACAAAACCTGGCATAATACCGCATTTGGCTTCTCCTGGTGTAATAACACCTGGACAGTTTGGACCCACCAAACGGCAATCTTTATCAGATAAATATTCTTTTACTGTAATCATATCTTTGGTAGGAATACCTTCAGTTATGCATATAATCACTTGAATACCTGCTGCTGCTGCCTCCATAATAGCATCGGCTGCAAAAGCTGGTGGCACAAAAATTAAAGAGGTATTAGCACCTACTTTTTCTACTGCTTCAACAACAGTATTAAAAACAGGTCTATCAAGATGAGTTTGACCACCCTTGCCTGGTGTTACACCACCAACAACATTTGTGCCATACTCTATCATTTGACCGGCATGGAAAGTTCCTTCACTACCTGTAAAACCTTGAACAATAACTTTAGAATCTTTGTTTACTAATACGCTCATTTTTTGTTTTGTATTTATTTCGATGCAAATTTATAATGAAATATGGATTAGTAAAACAAAAAAGCAAAAGACTTTCTATCTTTGTCAAATGTTTATCAACAATGATACTATATGTGCCTTAGCAACTTCGTCTGCTCAAGGTGCTATTTCTGTTATACGACTTTCAGGTCCTCAAGCCATTCCTATTTGTAATGCCTTTTTTATCAACAAAGACTTGACTAAAGTAGATAGTCATACTCTACATTTTGGTACGATTAGAAAAGATAATAAAATTTTAGACGAAGTGGTGGTTAGTGTTTTTAGAAATCCACACTCTTATACTGGTGAAGATGTCATAGAGGTATCATGTCACGGCTCAGTCTATATTCAAAACCAACTCATACAGTTGTTTATTAGTGATGGTGCTAGAATGGCTAAGGCAGGTGAATTTACTTTAAGAGCATTTGCCAATGGTAAAATGGACTTATCACAGGCCGAGGCTGTGGCCGATTTAATAGCTTCAGAAAGTGAATCGGCACACCAAGTGGCTATGCATCAGATGCGAGGTGGTTTTTCCAACGAATTAAAAGAGCTAAGACAAGAGCTTATCAATTTCGCTGCTCTGATAGAATTAGAGCTAGACTTTGGTGAAGAAGATGTAGAATTTGCCGATAGAGAACGATTTAACCTACTGTTAGAAAAAATAAAAAAGGTTATTCAAAACCTTATTGATTCGTTTGCTATTGGTAACGTTCTAAAAAATGGTGTGCCCGTAGCTATAGTTGGGCAACCCAACGTAGGTAAATCTACCTTACTTAATACTTTATTAAAAGAAGACAGAGCCATAGTTTCAGAAATTGCAGGAACAACTAGGGACACAATAGAAGATGTCATTATTTTAGGCGGCATACAATTCCGTTTTACAGATACTGCTGGTTTAAGAGAAACTCAAGACAGCATTGAAAAGATTGGTATAGAAAAAGCTGTTGAGAAAGCCCTAAGCGCTCAAATTATTGTATTCATCATTGACGCCTCACAAAATCTTAATGAACAGCTTAATGAGTTAGAATCACTTAAAGAAAAAGGACTAAAAGAACCGTTAGTAGTAGTTAACAAAATTGATTTGAATAGCGATATAAAAGAAAAATTACCAAATGCCATTTACATATCTGCAAAACATAATGAGGGTATAGAAGCATTTTCACAACAAATGATTGACTTAGTCAACACTTCATCATTAGGCAATAGTACTCTAATAAGTAATAGTAGACATTTGGAGTCATTGACCCTTGCATTAGAAAATATCATCAAAACCATCAATGGCTTAAACGATGGAACGAGTGGAGATTTCTTGGCTATGGACATTCGTCAAGCACTACAACACATAGGTGAAATTACTGGCGAAATTTCTTCAGATGATTTGTTAGAAAATATTTTCTCCAACTTCTGTATTGGAAAATAAGCGTCATTAAACTTAGCCAAAAGCTAACAAGAAAATATGTGTGTCAAATTATTTTTTTTCAGATATTAGCTAAATGATGAAAAACTTCTTTTTCATTTTATCCTTTTCTCGTTCTGGCAGTACAACTCTGGGGCAAAAATTGAACAACCATTCGGATTTAGATGTAATCAACGAAAGTTGGATTTTCAACTTATTAGGTGTTTTAAAATGGAAAAAGTTAAGCCCATTAAGGCAAAAGTACATTCTGAATCAACTGAATAAAGGACAAAAAATCACTACTATAAAAGCAAACGAAATTAAAGATGAGTACATGCAGTTAGCAATGGGTAAATATGCTTATGAGAATGTTAAGCGAGTTAGAGACTTTACTTTATTAGATGCAGACGGTGTAGGTGCAGCAGGATTAAAAACAGTTCCACAAGTTCTTATGCTAGCAAAATCTGATGAAGCGTTAGCATCTGAAGTTATAGGAGGTCCTACAAAAGAAGCAAAAGCAAATTACATAAAAGAGCAAGACGCTGTGCTAGCAAATATATTAGAAAGACCACAATACAAAGAAGTAGATGGTATGCTTGATAAGCTGTATAATATTGGTGATGATGAGCAGTTAGAAGAACTGGCTGGTGAATTAGGTGTTGATGCTTCTGTACTGTTAGCTGACTCTAATAATGCTAAGCGTGCAAGAGACCAAAAAGATATAGTTAATAGACAATTGCAAGAAGCATTAAACACTGTTAAGAAGACTGATGAAAGCAATGAAGATTATTATAAGAGAGTTTCTGCAGGATTTGATGGTCGTGGATATATGTTTGACGAG